>DATNNU010000254.1:0-11232 GCA_035601675.1 Steroidobacteraceae bacterium
GCCGGTACCGCCGAGCACGACGGCGGGAATCGATCGCATCGCTTCGCGGCTGCGGCGCATCAGTCGGCGGCCCCGGCCGCGTGCCGTGCCTGGCCCGCGACTCCGATGGCCTCGATCACGTGATCGCCCAGGGCGGCGGCATCGCTCAGCGCGTTGAAGGCGGCGACTTTCATCTGTTGTTGAATGATTTCGATGCCGACCTCGTTGTCGGTCGACGGACCGGTGACGACGCAGGGCTCGACCCCGAAACGTTCACGCAGCAGCTTCACGCCGCCCCAGGCCGCGACCGGGTCGTTGGCCGACAGCACGACGGCGGTCAGCGCGCGGCGGATGTCGGCGCACTCGAGAATCGCATCGACCCCATAGGTGCCGAGCAGCCCGTCACCGAGCTCGAACACGATCGCGTCCGGCTTGCCGACCGACAGCTCGGTGAGCATGGTGCGCGTGAGCGCGGGCCCGGTGCGCGCAGTGGTGGTGACGACACCGAGGTCAGTGAAGATCATGGTGCGGCGTGCGCCGGCATCCTCGAACGCCAGGATGTCACGTCGCAGCGACACGCCGGTGGCCTTGAAGGCATCGACGGTCAGGCCGCGGTGACGCATGCGGCCGACGATGGCGGCGGCGGCGGCGGTCTTGCCGGCTTCCATGCAGGTGCCCGCCAGCGCCACCACCGGTACGCTGCGTGTGTCGAGCGCGGCATTGAAATCGAGCGGCCGGTAGCCGACGCGCGCCGGTACGCCGATGCGCTCGCCGAGATACGGGAACTGCAGCACCACGCCGAGTACGCGGCAGTCGAACGGCTTGCCTTTGTCGGGCGTCGCCGAGTCGCACAGCCCTAAGACGCCGCCGATGTTGAGCATCTGGATGATGTCGCCCGGCTTGAGCGAGTCCGGCACGTGGCCGGAATAGCCGAACAGCGCGCGCCGCGGGCCCAGCGCGCCGACGACAATGTCGCCCTTGCCGACCTTGGCCATGCGGCCGCTGCTGAGCTCGAGCGTGTTGTAGGTCGACTTGTTGTTGAGGATCTCGGCCACGATCACCACGCCTTCCTCGGACGGGATGTCGTTCGACAGCCGCAGCTCCGGGCCGAGCGCGCAGGCCTGGGTGACCGAAGCGATTTTGTCGACGATGACGGTCTTCACGGTTTCGCAGCCTGCGCCGCGGCTTCCCCGGCACGGCGATGGAACACCCCGGTTAGTGCGACGATCTTGGAGAACCCGAGCGCATCGGCCGGGCTCCATTCGCCGGCGGCTTCGCCGTACACGCTCCTGGACGCGGCCATCAATGAGTACGGCGACTCCACACCCTCGATGAACAGTGAGCCGGGACGCAGTAGCAGCTGCACCTGGCCGCTCACGCGCTCCTGCGATGACAGCAGCAGCGCCTCGATGTCGCGGCACACCGGATCGAGCAGCTGTCCTTCATGCACCAGATCGCCGTAGGGCTGCGCCACCGATTCCTTGATGCGCTGCTGACGCGGCGTGAGTACCAGTTTCTCGAGCTCGCGGTGCGCGGTCAGCAGGATATCGGCCGCGGGCGCTTCGAACGCCACCCGCCCCTTGGTGCCGATGATGGTGTCGCCCAGATGTATCCCGCGCCCGATGCCAAACGGTGCGGCGAGGGCCTCGAGCTGTTCGATGAGTTGCACCGGGGGCATTGATGTGCCGTCCAGCGCCACCGGGCGGCCGCGCTCGAAGCGGATGCGGTGACGCTCCGGCGTTCTGGGCTTGCTGAAGGCATCGCGCGTCAGCACCCAGGCATCGTCGGGAATGCTGCCGCTCGAGGTCAGGGTTTCCTTGCCGCCGATGGTCACGCCCCACAACCCGCGGTTGATCGAATAGGCGGCGCCGAATGGCGGCACCGGCAGCGAGCGCTGCTGCAGGTACTCGAGCTCCTCGCTGCGCTTGAAGGCGCGGTCGCGCACCGGGGCCAGCACTTCCAGATCCGGCGCCAGCGTGCGCAATGCCACCTCGAAGCGCACCTGGTCGTTGCCGGCGGCGGTGCAGCCATGCGCGATCATGTTGCTGCCGAGCTTGCGTGCCATGCGGGCGACGCTCTGCGCCTGCATCACGCGCTCGGCGCCGACGCACAGCGGATAGAGCTGCCCACGGCGCACGTTGCCGATGATCAGAAATCGCAGTACCTGCTCGAAATACTCGGCGCGCGCGTCCACCTGGTGGTGTTCGATGGCGCCGAGCGCGTGCGAGCGCTCGCGCAGCAGCTTCGCGGCGGCGGCGTCGATGCCGCCGGTGTCCACCGTCACCGTGATGATCGGACGGCGATAGTTCTCGGCCACCCAGGGGACCAGGAACGAGGTGTCCAGGCCACCGGAATAGGCAAGCACGATGGGTGCGGCGTCGGGCTTGGCGCCCGTCTGGGAGGTCTGCGTCATGGGTGTCTCAGCTGCGAAACAGGGTATTGAGTCGTTGCACCAGCCGCCGCTGCGCCCGGCCATCGGCGGTGGCAATGAAGATCGTGTCGTCGCCGGAAATCGTGCCGACGACCTCCGGCCACTCGGCTTTGTCGACCGCAACGGCGACACTGGGCGCGGCACCGATACTGGTCTTGATCACGGTTATTGAGGATCCGGCCGGCCGTATCGCGCGCACGAATGGGGCCAGCGCACCGAAATCACCGTTGGCGCGCGAAATCTCATCCGGCGGCACCAGATAGCGGCCGCTGGCCTTGAGCGCGCCGAGCTCGCGCAGGTCGCGGCTCACCGAGGACTGCGTGACATCGAAGCCGTCGCGTCGCAACAGCTGCGCCAGGTCGCTCTGCCGGTGCACGACACCGCCGCGCAGGATGCGCAGGATGGCGTTGCGTCGTTCGAAATGGTGGCGGTCGGTCAGCATGGCACTCTGTGCATAAATTCTCGAAATTATGCATAAAAATGCATCAGCTGGCAAGCGCCAGCGTCACGCGCCGCTCGGCTGGTGACCGGCGCTCCCGGGCCGGGGCCCGGCGGCGGTTGGGCGGCGGGGCGCTGGTTGCGCATCGATTGCCAACAATCACACTACCGGGGGCTGAGCGCTTCAGTTATCTTCCGTACACACAGGCGCGATAGCATCAATCAGGCGCGCAAAAAAAGGGGATTGTCATGGCACAGGGAAGCATTCACGGTCGATTTGTATGGCAGGAACTCACGACGGAGGATCCCGCGACGGCGGTCGCCTTCTATGCCAAGGTGGTTGGCTGGCACGCGCACCCCAATGCGTCCCACCCGACCTACACCGAGTTCGGCATCGGCAGCAGCCACCACGCTGGCATGATGCCGCTGACGGACGATGCCCGCGCCGCGGGGGTGCGATCGAACTGGCTGCCCTACATTGGCGCTGCGGATGTGGACAGCACGGTGGCGGCGGCCGAGCGGCTTGGCGGCAAGGTAGTGCATGCGGCTCAGGACCTCGCGCATGTCGGCCGTTTCGCCACCCTTAACGATCCGCAGGGCGGCGTGTTTGCAGTGTTCAAGCCGTCAGGCACCGGGATGCCCGCGCCCACCACGGTGCCGTTGGGTGCCTTTGCATGGCTGGAGCTCGCGACCAGCGACTACGAGGCCGCCTTCGGGTTCTACAGCAAGCTGTTCGGCTGGCAGGCGATGCAGCGCATGGACATGGGCCCGCAGGGCGTCTACCTGATCTTTGGCGCCGATGGGGTGCAGCGCGGCGGCATGTACAAGATGCAGCAGGAGCGCTCGTCGCGGCCTTACTGGTTGCCTTATGCCGAGGTGGCCAATGCCGATGCCGCGGCCGCAGCGGCGAGCGCCGGCGGCGGCCGCATCATCGCGGGACCGATGGATGTCCCGGGCGGCGGGCGTATGGCGCAGTTGCTCGACCCGAGCGGCGCGATGTTCGCGGTCCATTCGACGGCGCCCGCCAAGGCGGCAGCCCCGAGCAAACCGGCGCCCAGGCCGGCAGCTGCCAAACCACCGGCCGTGGTGACGCCCGCAGCGGCCAAGCCAGCCGCCGCCAAGGCGCCGGCTGCACCGGTCCCGCCGCCGGCCGCCAAGAAGGCGGCGCCGAAAAAGGCCGCTGCCAAGAAGAAGCCTGCTGCCAAGAAGAAGCCTGCTGCCAAGAAGAAGGCGGCGCCGAAGAAGAAGGCTGCCGCCAGGAAAAAACCGGCGGCCAGGAAGAAGCAGGCAGCGGCCAGGAAATCCGGCGCTGCCAGGCGCAAGCCGGCGAAGGCGCGTCGCGCGTCGGCAAAGGCACGGCGCAAGAAGTAGCGCTATTTTTCGATCGTAAAGACCAGGTCGGCACTGCGCTGGGTGCCGGCCTCGGTCTTGATGGTCCAGTGATCGCCGATCGTGTAGCGCATCTTGACCGTGTTGATGGCCTCGACCAGGCCAACGCCGTAGCTGATATAGAGACGGGGCGACAGGTAGCGGCCCAGCACCAGCGAGGTCGCGTTGCTCATGTCCTGTTCGACGCCGGCCTCGATGTCAAACCGGCCGCCGATCTGCTGCGCCAGGATGGCGCCGCCCTGCATCAGCGCATCGGAACGTCCGGCATTGGCGCGCGTGGCCGGATCGCTGGAATTCTGCAGGCTCTCGAGCGAGCCGCCGGCCAGCAGCAGCGACACGATCTGCGACTGCGCCACTTCCGGATCGGAAAAGAAAGTCATGCGCGGGGAGCGCAAGGTGCCACGCACGTTGACCCCGGCGGTGATGTCTGGAAATTTCTTGACCGCGCGCAGATCCAGACCCGGGTCGCTGATGAAGCCATTGCTGAACAGCAGCCGACCGCGCTGGATGTCGAGATTGCGGCCGTAGGCCAGGTACTTGCCCTCCTCTACCTTGAGCTCGCCGCTGCCGCGATTGATGCCGGTGTCGTCGGAGTTCACGGTGATACTGCCGCTCAGGCGGCCGGACAGGCCTTGCGTATTGACGGTCACGCGCTCGCCGAGCACCAGTGTGATATCACTGAACACCTTGATCTGCGCCTCGCGCGGTGTCGCATGCTCGCCGACGATCATCTCATCGCCCGAGGGCAGCACGGCCTTGGCCAGATTGGCCGGCTCGATGCGCGCGTACGGCAGCGTGACCTGACCGTGCAGATCGATGCGCTGGCCTTGCATATGTAGCGACACATCGGGCGAGGCATCGACCCGCGCTTCGGGGATGTTGAGCACCCGCAGATCCGAGCCGACCAGATGCAGGTCCCCGTACGGCAGCCCGTGCTGCCAGCGCAGATCGCCGTTGACGCTGACATGACCGTCGGGCCCGGCCAGCGCGGCACCCTCGAGCGTCAAGGTATCGTCGGCCAGCCGGGCGGTGAAGTTCACCTCGCGCAGCGACAGGTTGATCTGATAGGCGTCGAGTTGCCCGTTGATCACCGTGAGCGCACCGGCCAATCGCGGGCCGGCGATCGAGCCCGACAGCGTCAATTGCGCGGTGACGCGCCCGCTGGCGCGATCGATAGGCGAGACATAGGCACTGATAAACCCGAGCGCATGGGTGTCGAGCCCGAGCTCGCCGGTCAGGGGCCAGTGGTGCCAGTCCTCCTCAGAGCCGCCGGCGCGGATCCTGCCGCTCATGCTGCCGGCCGCGCCGGCATCGAGCGCCAGCTCGCCCGTCAGTTCATGCTCGCTGATCTGGCCGGTGACGCTGCCGTTGCCCAGATCCAGCGTCTCGACGCGTCCATTGAGGAAATGTCTGTGGATGGCCGCGTTGGCGAGCTGCGCGTGGAGGCTGCCGCGCCAGGGTTCACCGGCGGCAGCCGCGGCATCGACTGCAATGCTCAGCGTGCCGTCGTATTCGGTGCCGCGGGTCAGACCCGCGGTCATGGCGCGCATCGGCAGATCGGTAGCGCGCAGTTCAAGGTTGCGCTGCGCCGCATCGATGGTCATTGAAGCGCACAGCTGCGCATGCTCATCGTGCAGGCAGGAGCGATCCAGCCGGATGCGCTCGGCGGACAGCAGCAGTTGCGAGGCGGTCTCGAGGCTCATGTGCAGCCTTGCCTGGTTGCCGAGATCGGCGCTGGCGATGTGCGCCAGCCACTGGCCGGCCGCGAAGTGCGCGCTGCCGCGAACCGCGAGCGTCAGCCCTTCCGCGCGCGCATCGAGTGCCAGGCGATGCTCGGCGGTGGCGCCGTCCAGGCGCAGCGTGAGCTGCTCGAGCCTGCGATCGGCGATCTGCAGACCCTGCAATTGCAGCGTCGAATCGACGCGGCCCGAACCGTGCGGATCGAAGGCGATGCTGGCGTCGAGCGCGTCGAGCTGCACGCCAGCCCAGTCGATGTTGAGCCCCTGCGCGCTGGCGAGCAGCGTCGGGTCGTGCAGATCGCCGCGCACGCTGCCGCGGGCCGTGAGCCGGCCGTGAGCGCCGGGCTTGAACAGGCCCAGATCCGCAGCGTCGAGCGCGAAATTCAGATCCAGTGACGTGCCCGCGCGGCCGTCGAGATCGACGCGCGTGGCGCCGAGCTGCAGCCGCACATCGTTGAACAGCCAGTCGGCGGCGCGGCGCGCGATCTGCGCATGACCGGATGCGCGCTGGCCGCGCAGCGCTCCGGACAGCTCGGTGATGCTCGCTTCCAGCTCGCCTCGCGCGTTGTAGCCGTGCCCGCTTGCGCTCACGGCAAAATTGAGTCGCCCGGCGATGCCGGGACGCAGCTGTGCGACGTCGAGGTCGCTGATGCGGCCGTGCAGGCGCCAGCTCGGAGTCGGTGACCAGCGCAACTCGCCGCTCAGTTGCGAGCGTGCGCCCAAGGCCGCGACCTCGGCGCTCTCGGCGCTGAAGGCACCGGTCGCGAACCGGCCGCGCAGTGCGATCTGCAGCGCCGGCCGCTCGGCGGCGCGCAATTCGCCCTGGGCCGTTAGCGCGTAGGGCCGCAGCCCCTGCAGCGTGTAGCTGCCGCGCTCGCTGTGGATCGGCGCATCGGCGGATGCCAGCGGCCAACGAAACTGAGTCCATTCACCGCGCAGATCCAGGCGTGGGCCGCCGGCTGCCACGGTGACGGTACCCTGGGCATCGGCGATCGCCCCCGATGCGGCATGGCGCAGCCGCAGCCGCGAGACCGTCAGCACGTGCGCGCTGTAGCGGCCGCTGAAGTCGGCGCTGAGGGCGCCAGCCGACAGTCCCGGCGGATCGACCGTGCCCTGGGCGCGAAAACCGCTGCGATCGCCCTCGAGCGCCAGATTGGCGGTGATGACGCCGAGGGCATTGCCCGCGTTCCAGGCCGCCATCTCGAAACGCCGCACCTGGGATTGGCCGCGCCAGCGCCAATGGCCGGTGAGATCCCTGATGTCGCCATGAAAGTCGCCTGCGAACGGTTCGGTGACGTCGGCATCGAGTGCCAGCTGCGCCAGATTGCCGTCGATACGGGCATTGACGGTCCAGGCCGGCTGGCCCGACGGTTGCGCATCGAAATGCAGCACGCCGCCGAGTCCGATCGGCCGTGCGGCTCGCACCTCGCCGCTGGTACGCGCGTGCACGTCGTTGTAGTCGAACGCTCCGGCATACAGCTGCACGCTCTGCGGATAGACCATGCCGGCGGCACTGACCGACGTGCCATCGAATTCTTCGCCGCTGATCGTGATCAGCTGCCAGCGCCGCGCATCGGCGTGTTCGGCATCGATGTGCATCAGCGGCGGCAGAAAGTGCGGCTTCCAGTCATAGGCGTCGCCGACCCGCGGCAGTGCGTGCACCAGCAGTCGCCCCATGTGCAGTTCCGGAACGCGGATGGTGCGCCACGCCAGCGGCAGAATCGCCAGCCGGCCGCTGGCGTCGTCGACCTCGATATGCACGCGGCGATGGTCGATCACCAGCGAATCCACGTGCAGGCCATGCGCCAGCGTGCCGCTCGCGCCGCGCAGCTGGATATCCACCGCCCCGAAGCGCCCGTTCAGGGCCGAGGCCAGGACCGCCAACCCACTCTGGGTGTATGCCAGGTAATAAAGCGCTCCCAGGGGTAACCCCAGCAGCGCGGGCAGCCAGAAAAGGTGCAGCAGACGGCGCATGTTTATGGGCCAATAATCCTTGCACCGGCCGCGGCTAGTGCGGCGATCGGCTTGCTATGTTCTGTAGCATCAGACCTGCGCCCGATGCTCTCGAGGGCCAGTATGAGATTGCGGATTACAAAATCTTATGGGTTACCATCTCCCAGTCGCGCACGGTTTTCGAAGCTGCCGAAATTCATCCAGAAGTTTGCCCTGTCTGAGTGACATGTCGTGCAAAAATCCCATCAGGCACCGCACGGCACGCATGGCGTCATCGGTTGGCGGCGACTATTTGAGCAACCCCACCGCTTGGATCTTACCGCCATTCCAGCTGAGGCCAACATGACTTGGATTTTCACGCGACCTCATGCGCCCAACACGTCATCTTAGAGTTTAGGTGAGATGTTCAGATGCAGGCGCGGTCCCGGCAGGTGAGCGAATCCGGGAGCACGCAGCGCCTGCGCCACGTCCAGGCCGACCGTCACCACCGGCAGCCGCAGCCGAAAGCCGAGGCCGACCGAATAGGCCAGCGGGTCGCTGAATCGATCCATCGCATTGCCGCCATCGAAAAAAGCCGCAATGCCGAAATTGCGCGGCAGGTCACGCTCGATCTCGGCGGTAGCGCTCACCAGATCGCGGCCGCCGACCTTGGCCGGCTTGCCCGGGATCAGTTGGCCGGTGGTCGGATCGTGCGTGGGCGCCGAGATGCTGACCGGAGACAGATCGTCATAGGCGAAACCGCGCACGCTGCGATCGCCGCCGGCGAAGAAGCGGTACTGAGCGGGCAAGTCCTCGATGTTGCCGATGCTCGAGGCACCCAGCTCGGAGCGCAGCAACAGATGCCAGCGCGGGTTCAGGTCCACGACCCGCTCGCCCTGCAGATCCAGGCGCAGGAAATTGGCGCGAGCGCCCAGCGTGGTCGTGGAACCCTGCAGTTGGGCATACAGCCCGCGGCTGAACAGGGCTTCGCCCAGATAGCCTTCCGGGATCGAGGCCAACACGATGCTCGGGACCACCAGCTTGTCGACCCTCCGGTGTTCGATCGGATCGGTGGTGACGGTGTGGGCGAGGCTGATCGAGAGCACCCGCTGCCAGTTGCCGCTGATCCGCGTCACGCTGGGGGCGAAGGCAATCTGCGAACCGGTGACGTTCTCGCCGTAGTTGGCCTGCTGGCCGAGCAGATCGAGCGACATCTTCTCGAGCGCCGGATCGCCGAACGGAATGTCGTAGCGGGCGTCGAACAGCTGCTCGATCTGCGACAGCTGCATCTGCACCCGAAAGCGATGGCCGTAGCGGTTGACGCGCGGCACGGTCCAGGCCGCGGTGCCGCGAACGCCGGTGTCGGTGCCGTAGCCGGCGCCGAACGAATAGCCGCGCCTGGCATTGCTGGCGCGGATGGTGATCGGCACTGTGTGGTGTATCGGGTCGCGCTCGCCGGCCTGCACTTCGACCGTGGAATAGTACTGGCTGTCATCGAGCGCGAATTGCGTGCGCAGCAGCTCTAGCGCGCTGTAGGGTGCGCCTTCGTGGTAGCGCAGGAAGCGGCGCACCTGGCTGTCGCGCACGGCGTTCTGCTCGATGGTGGTGGCGCCGAAGAAATAGCGCTCGCCGCTGTCGAGCTGCAGGTAGATGTTGGCCTTATGCGTGCCAAGATCAACCTGCATTTCACTGCGCAGCATGCGTGCGTCGAGATAGCCGTAGGTCGCGGCCGCGCGCTCGAGGCTGCCCTTATACTGCTCGTAAGCCGCATGGCTCAGCCGCTGGCCGGTGCGCAGCGGCGGACTGTCGGTCAGGCGCTTGAACACCGGGTCGTCGGCACCCGGACCGTCGATCCTGACGCTGACGCGATCGATCAGCACCGGCTCGCCGGGCTCGACCGAGATCTTCACGTGCCAGTGCCGGTCCCGGTCGGGACCGGAAATGCTGGCGTTGATGACCGGCTGGTAGTAACCGTAAGGACGCACCGCCGAGCGCACCTCGTCGTCGATGCGCTTGAACAGCCGCTGGACGGCGTCGGGCTCGATGCGGTCACGGTCCTTGTAGCGCTGCAGGCTCAACAGCGCGAGCACATTGCGCCGCACGTCACCGTCCACGCCCTCGAGCTCGATGCGGATGTCGGCCATTGCCGGACGCAGCACCGACATCAGGACAGCGAGCAGGAGCCACGCTGCCGCGGGGCAGCGCCGGTGGGCGAGAGAGGGCATTGGTGCTCGGAGCGGCTGTGACGGCTGGCGTTCGCGACCTGTCGTGACGGTGGTTGCGGGTTCGCTCGCTTGAATTAATTCTGTCCCGGGGCTGCGGCTGTCTGCTCCTGAATCCAGGCTTCGATCAAACGACGCGCAATCGTGTGCGCCGGCGGCAGCAGCGCCTCATCGGCGGATCGCAGCTGTTCCAGCTCGAACCAGCGCGCATCCTCGAGTTCGCCGTCGAGCCGCACCGGTGCCTCGGACGCGTGCGCATGAAAACCGAGCATCAACGAGGCCGGAAACGGCCAGGGTTGCGAAGCGAAGTAGCGCACCCAGGTGACGCGGGCGCCGGTCTCTTCCTGCACTTCGCGCGCCACCGCGTCCTCCAGACTCTCGCCCGCCTCGACGAAGCCGGCCAGCGCCGAATAACGCCCGGGCGCCCAGCTGCGCTGGCGCCCGAGCAACGCCCGCCTGGCATCGGTCACCAGCACGATGATGGCCGGATCGATGCGCGGAAAGAACTCGGCGCCGCAGCTGCTGCTGGTGCAAGCGAGCACATGGCCGGCGCTGCGCGCGGCGGTCGGCGCACCGCAGACGCCGCAGTGCCGATGACGCGAGCGCCACACCAGCAGCGCCCGGGCGTAGACCAGCAGCTGCGCCTGATCCTCCGGCAGCAGCGCCACCAGCGAGCGCAGCTCTTCAAAAGTCGCGCCCGGCACAGACAGGCTGCTCTCGGGCGCCAGATCCACCAGCACGCAGCGCTCGCCGTGAAACCAGCCGAGCAGCACCAGCCGCGATGGGTCCAACCCGACGAGCAGCTCGTGGCCGCGGCCGATAAAGGCGATCTGCGTCTGCGGCTGGCGCCGGATCAGATGCGTCGTGCCGCGCGAGACCAGAAAGCGCGTGGCCGGGTCGGCCAGCGCCGCTTGCGCCCAGCCCGGCTCCTGTCGCGCCTCAGCGCGGCGCTGCAGGTAGGCTGCTGCTGCGGGATACCAGATCGGCGACGCGCTCATGAGGGCGCCAGTCTTGCAGACCGCCTAGCAGACCGGCAACCCCGGCTGTGGCGCCGCGGACCGGTCCGCTAGGCCGCGACCGAATCCGAAGGCATGATCGCGCC
>DATNNU010000255.1:0-5693 GCA_035601675.1 Steroidobacteraceae bacterium
GGGTTTCACGGCTCTTCATGTTGCGCCAGCACAACCAGGCGCAGAGCGTCCCCACCGGCACGTTGATCAGGAAGATCCACGGCCAGCTCATGTTGTCGGAGATGTAGCCGCCGAGCACCGGGCCGGTAACCGGCGCCACCAGCGTCGTGATGGACCATATGGCGAGTGCCGTGCCCTTCTTCTCGGGCGGGAACAATGTCAGCAGCAGCGCCTGGGAACCCGGAATCATCGGTCCGGACACCGCGCCCTGCAGCACCCGAAATACCACCAGCGAGGACAGGCTCCAGGCCGCGCCGCACAGAAACGATGCCGCCGTGAATGCCAGCACCGATAGCACGAAAGTGCGCACCACGCCGTAACGCTGCATCAGCCATCCGGTGAGTGGGACCGATATGCCGTTGCTGACCGCGAACGAGGTGATCACCCAGGTGCCCTGATTGGGTGAAACCCCAAGATTGCCGGCGATGGTCGGAATGGCGACGTTGGCGATGCTGGTGTCGAGCACCTGCATGAAGGTGCCGAGCGCCAGCGCGAACGCTACCAGCGCGCGGTGGTAGCCGCCCAGCGGCGCCGTGCCGGCCGGCGAGTTCACCGCAGCGGCGCAGCCGCGGCGCGCGCTATCGACGGGCGGCTGCTATCGCGCCCCGCATTGAGCGCCACGATGCGGTCGATGCGCGCCTGCAGCGCTGGGTCATCGCCGGCACTTTGCTGTGTCGGCTGTGGCACGTTGCGCACCTGACTGGAGACCACCGGGCCGGAAACGTCGTGCACATCCACATCGGCGGTCATCGACAAACCCACGCGCAAAGGATGAGCCTTCAGCTCCCGCGGATCGAGCGTGATACGTACCGGTATGCGCTGCACGATCTTGATCCAGTTGCCCGAGGCGTTCTGCGGCGGCAGTAGCGCGAACGCGCTGCCGCTGCCGGCTGCCAGGCCGGCCAGCCGGCCGTGGAAATCCACGCCGTTGCCGTACAGATCCGCGTGCAGGGTGACCGGTTGCCCAACGCGCATGCGGCGAAGCTGCACTTCCTTGAAGTTCGCGTCTACCCACACGTCATCGAGCGGCACCAGGGCCATGAGCGGGCTACCCGCCGCCACGCGCTGACCGACCTGCACCGATCGCTTGGCGATCACGCCGGACACCGGTGCCCGCAGCTCGGTGCGATGCAGCGCCAACGCGGCAGTGCGTACCGCCGCTTCCGCGTCGAGCACCTGCGGATGGGTCGCAATTGTGGTGTCCTGTATCTGCGCCTCGGTCGCATTGAGCTGTTCGCGCGCGGCGTCGAGCCCGGCACGCGCCAGCGCGAGCGCGTCACGCGAATGCGATAGCTCCTCGCCGGACACGGCACCGTCGGACAGCAGGCCCTGGCGGCGATCCAGATCATCCTGCGCACGCTTTAGATCGGATACGCGCTGCGCGATCTGCGCCTGCACCTGGTCGCGCTGCGCGAACAGGGCGCGCACGTTGCGCACCGCACGCGCCAGCTGCGCTTCGGCGCTGGCGATCGCGACCTGGGCGTCAGCCGCATCGAGCACGGCCAGCACCTGGCCGCGCTCGACGCTCTGTGTGTCATCCACATTCACGGCGATCACCGTGCCCGGCACTTCGCTGGTGATCTGCAGCAGATCGCTGCTGATGTAGGCATCATCGGTACCCTGGTAATAGCGGCCGACCAGGTACAGGTGAGTCAGCCAGGCCAGTGCGCCGATGACTGCCACGACGGCGAGAATCAGCAAGGCGCGATTGCGGGCGTGGTTGTTAGTTGCAGTGGGTTGGTCCATGTCAATTCTCGTTGCTGGAACGTTGCATCGGCTTACCGCATCATCGGGCGGCGACGCTGTGCGCCGCCGAATATTGAAAGCTGCCGCCGACGGCCAGCAGCAGCGAGACCCGGGCCTGTGCCAGCGCCGCGCTCAGATCGACCTGCTGGCGGCGCTCATTGAGCACTTCGGTCTCGACATTGAGTACCGTCAGGTAGCCCGCCAGCCCCGCGCGGTAGCGCTCCTCGGCCAGGCGGTAGGCTTCCTCGGCGGCAGTCAGCGACTCGCGCTGCTGGGCCCGCTGCGCGCTCACCGAATCGATCAGGCTGAGCTGGTCGGCGGCCTGGTGGACCGCGCGCACCACGGTGTCATCGTAGCTCGCCACTGCCTGGTCGAGCCCGGCCTCGCTGCCGCGATATTGAGCGCGCAGGCGACCGCCGTCGAACAGCGGCAGCGACAAGCCCGGTCCCGCGCCGTAACCAAAGGATTTTGCATTGATCAGGTCGGTCAGGCTGAACGAGGCGAAGCCTGCCAGAGCCGTCAGGCTGACGTCAGGATAGAACGCCGCCTTGGCGGCGCGCTTCTGCGCGTCGGCGGCCGCGATGCGCGAACGCGCAGCGATCACATCCGGACGGCGGGCCAGCAGGTTCACCGGCAGCTCGCTCGGCAGCGGCAGTGCTGCCTCCAGGTCCAACTGCGGGCGCGCAATCCCCGAGTAGACATCGGCGCCACGGCCAGCGAGCGCCGCCAGCTGGTGAACCGCCAGCGCCTGCGCCGACTGCGCCTGCGTCAACGCCAGCCGCGCTTGCGGCAGCGCACCTTCGGCTTGCCGCAGTTCCACCCGGGTATCGAGCCCGGCCGCGAGGCGCCTGCGCGTGATGGCGAGAATGTTCGCGCGCTGCGCCTCGGCACGCTCGGCGATGTCCGCGAGCGCATAGCTGCGATAGAGATCGATATATGACTGCACCAGCGCGCCCGCGAGCAGCAGCCGTGCGTTTTCGATGTCGAGCCGGGCCGCCTCGGCCAGCGCGCGCGTCTGCGCTACGGCGTCGGCACGCTCACCCCACAGGTCCAGATCCCAGGACAGAACCGCACCCAGATCGCCAAGCCACACGGTCTGGCCGCCGGCGATCGCCTGCGGGAATCCACCGGGGATCTTCAGCCGCGTTTCACCGCCGCTCAGCTTCACGCCGGGCAGTTGAGCGCCGTGGGCCGCCTGCGCCTGCGCCTCGGCCAGCCGCAGGCGCGCCGCCGCCTGCGCCAGCCCCGGGTTATCGCTTAACGCCTGCTGGATCAGCCGCTCCAGCTGCGCATCGCCGAATCCCTGCCACCAGTCTTGCGCCACCGGTATCGCCGCCGCACCCGCCAGACCCAGGCCCGAGTCCGCGATCGCCGCGTGCTGCGCATCGCCCCTGGGCGGCGTAGCACAGGCCCACAGCATCGCGGCCAGCCCCGCGATCAGCCATCGAAAACCCACGCCGAGCAGCTTCATGCCGCTTCTCCCGGCTCGACGCTTGCGCTGTCGAGACTGGTAATCAACTTGATCAGCAGGCGGTTCAGCTCCGAGGCTTCGGCGCGCGAGAAGTCGCGCAGCGCGAAGTTGAACTTGTCGACCACCGTGGGAACCAGGGAAGCCACCGTCTCGATTCCGGCGTCAGTCAATCGCAATTGCACCTCGCGCCGATCCTCACGGCTGCGTTCGCGCTGCACCAGCCCGCGGGCCTCGAGCTGGTCGATGACCCGCGTCAGCGCGCCGCTGTCGTGTCGCAGTTGCGCGCACAGGTCACTGGCATTGATCGCCAGCCCGTCGCGCAGGTGCATCAGTACTACCCATTGGGTGGCGGTGATGTCGCTACCGGCAACTGCCGCCTCCAACTGGTCGATCAACAGCGAATGCGCGCGCTTGATCAGATAGCCGACGCTGCTGCGTGCCTTATAACTTTCCGCCCGGTAATGTTGCATGGGCACTTACTGCCTTTACAGTGTCTGTCTAGGCAGAAATACTGCCAAAGGCTGGCCGCCGCTGTCAAGCCCACGCCGATCCATGCCAGCGCGGCCTGCGAGCTCAGACCGGAGCGGATGGACAGAGTAAGACGCTGACGTCGTCGCAGGTCACCAGCCCGATCTGCTTGATGCCATCGAGCAACGCTGCAAATTTCCGGATCTTGTCCCGACTGTCGACGATCTCGATGATAACCGGCAAATCCTCGGAAAAAACCACGTGCGTCGTATGCAGCCGAGTGGAGCGGCCATAGCCCTGCGACCCGCGCAGCATGGTCGCGCCGGCCAACTGAAGTTGACGCGCCTTAAGCATGATGGCTTCGTAGAGCGGCTTATCCCCGTGTCGTTTGTCCTCCCCGACATAGATGCGTAGTCGTGCATTGATCCCACTGGCGTCCACGATATCCTCCCTTGGGCTGCGCTTGGCGCTCGCTCCACCGATGACCGCGTTGCGGTCACTTTTGCGGATCATCACCGGCCAGCAGCCGGTGAAAGCCAGCCATTACGGCCGGTTCGGGGCGGCGGATGGCCGGGATATTCTGGTACTGCTCCCAGCCGCCGCCGAGCGCGTGACACAGATAGATGAACGCATCGGCGGCGCTCTGCTGAGCGGCGGTGTATTCATCTTCAAGGCTGTATTGCTGACGCTCGGCGTCCACCACGTTCAGGAAATCGGTCAGTCCGCGCTCGTAGCGTTGCTGAGCCAGGCTGACTGCGCGCTCGCTCGCCATCATCGCATCGGCAAGATCGTTCAGACGCTGTTGTTGCGCGTCGAAATTCGCAATCGCCGTATCCGCATCCTGCACGGCATCGATAACCGTTTTGCGGTAGGCGATCAATCGCTCGTGCGCCTGCAGATCCGCGACGCTAACCAGCGCATCGAGAGCGCCGAAATCCAGCACCGGCCAATACACCGCGGGGCCAAATGCCCAGATGTGGCTGCCGTGCGCACCGATGTTCTCCGATTGCGTGCCGAGTCCGCCGCTGAGGGCGAGGTGCGGGAAAAGATTGGCAGTGGCTACACCGATGCGCGCGGTGGCGGCGGCCAATTGCCGCTCGGCCTCACGGATGTCGGGTCGGCGCTGCAGCAGATCGAGCGGCAGTCCGGGTGCGACCGACGCGGGCAGACTGGGCAGGCTGCCCGGTTGGGCCAATTCTTCTGCGATTTCCTCAGGATACTGACCGAGCAGCACGGCGATCCGGTATTGAACCGCCTTGAGCTCGCTCTCCAGTATCGGTCGTTCGGATTGCAGGGTCTCGAATTCGCGAATGGCCAACTGTAGATCCAGCTCATTGGTCAATCCGCGATCGAAACGCGTCTGCTCCAAATCACGGGATTGCGTCGCGGTCGCGATGTTGTTGCGGATGATCGCCAGCCGCATCTGCAATCCGCGCATATCGACGTAGTCGCGAGCCACGTCGGCGACGACGCTGAGCAGAACCGCATTGCGAATCGCGGCTGCGGCCTCGACCTCGTATTTTCCCGCCTCGATTGCCCGGCGGTAGCCGCCGGCCAGATCGATCTCCCAGCTGGCGGTAAATCCTGCCACCTGCCTGATCTGATCGAGCGAGCCTTTATTGTCGCCGGCTCGAAGCGCAGCTGCGGCCCCGGCGCGCGTAATGTCGCTGCCGGTACCGCGTCCCGCGGCCCCGCTGGCGGCGAACGCTGGCAGCGCAACGCCCACCCGCACGGCCTGCTGGGTTCGAACCTGCTGCAGCCGCGTCAGTGCAATCGCTATATCAGGGTTGGCGCGAATGGCCCGATCGATGAGCGAATCGAGCTCGGCGTCATTGAGCGAATGCCACCACTGAGTCAAGTCGACGACCGGCGGCGTGACAGGCGCCGCCGGCCTGCCGGCCGCGGAGGCGCCAATAAATTCGCTCGGAGTCGCCATCTTAGGCACATGATAATTGGGACCCACGGCGCA
>DATNNU010000256.1:0-7366 GCA_035601675.1 Steroidobacteraceae bacterium
AACAGCTCGAAGCAGCGCAGCAGCAGCCAGGTCGGAAAGATGATCTCGACCGCGAGCCGCAGTTCACTCTCCCAGCCCTGCGCCAGGTGCCGGCCGGCGCCCTCGAGCGATTCGGCTTCCTCCAGCAGCCCTTTGGCCCGACGGTAGAGCACCTCTCCGCAACCGGTGAGCCGCGCTTTGCGGCCGCTGATCTCGAACAGCTTCACCTTCAGCAGCGTCTCGATCTTCTGCACCGCATAAGTAATGGCCGACTGGCTCTTGTGCAACTTCGCGGCGGCCTGCGCATAGCCGCCGGCGTCGACCACGGCCTGCAAGGCGCGCCATTGCTCGAGCGAAATCCGCGGAGCTGAAGCCATGATTTATCAGTTAATTAGATTGATTAGAGCCGATTATTCTACTTTTTTATCTATTCAGCAAATAGTTAACTATGCGTTGCCGAATCCACCCATTCACCGAGGATCGAACCATGACCACCCTGCTGCAGATCAACGCCAGTATCCATGCCGATCACGGCCAGTCGAGCCAGCTGGCGACCCGCTTCGTGCGGGCCTTCAGCCGCAGCCACCCGGATTCGCGCATCGTGCGGCGCGACCTGGCGGGCGACTCGGTGCCACACCTGAGCGCCGAGCGCTTCGCCGCATTCCTCAGTAAGCCGCAGGAGCGCAGCGCCGCACAGGGCGACGTGGTCGCCTATTCGGACACGCTGATCGCCGAGCTCAAACAGGCCGACGTGATCGTGCTCGGACTGCCGATGTATAACTTCGGCGTGCCGTCGCAGCTCAAGGCCTATTTCGACCATATCGCGCGCGCCGGTGAGACCTTCCGCTATACCGCCAGCGGTCCGGTCGGACTTCTGAAAGGAAAGAAGGCGTATATCTTCGCCGCGCGCGGGGGCTTGTACGCCGGCACCACCCTTGATACACAGACCAACTATGTGCGCGATTTCCTGCGCTTCGTGGGGATCGAGGACATCGAGTTTGTTTACGCTGAAGGTCTGGCGATCAGCCCGGAGAGCAAAGCTTCCGGACTTGCCCAAGCCGAGGCACAGATTGACCGCCTGGCGGCATAGGACAACCAATGCGCACGCTGACCCAAATCATTCCATCGGTGCCGACTTCCGACGGCGCCGGCGTCAAGCTGCGCCGCAGCCTCGGCAGCCAGCGCGGACTGCAGGTCGACCCGTTCCTGATGCTCGATGAGTTCTATTCGGACGACCCGAAGGACTACATCGCCGGCTTTCCGGCGCACCCGCATCGCGGCTTCGAGACCGTCACCTACATGCTCGACGGCCACATGCGGCACGAGGATCACCTCGGCAATCGCGGCGATCTCAAGCCCGGCGACGTGCAGTGGATGACGGCCGCGCGCGGCATCATTCATTCGGAAATGCCGCAGCAGAGTGAAGGCCGCATGCGCGGCTTTCAATTGTGGATCAATCTGCCGGCGAAGGAGAAGATGAAGCCGGCGCATTATCGCGATATCCCGGCGCGGCAGATCCCGAGCGTGCAGCTGTCTTCGGGCGCCAGCGTCAAGGTGATAGCCGGCACGCTGCAGCTGGACGGCCAGAGCGTCAGCGGTCCGGTCAACGGCCCGAATGAGCCACTGAGCACCGATCCGCTGTACCTGGACCTGAATCTGCCCGCCGGCGCGCACATCGTTGTGCCGGTCACTCGTGGCCACAACACGTTTCTGTACGTCTACGAGGGCGAGGCAAAGGTCGGGCCAGCGCCCAGCGCGCAGACACTGCCGTATCGCGCCGCCGGCATACTGTCCGACGGTGACAGCGTGCGCGTTGCCGGCGGCACCCGCGGTGCGCAGCTGCTGCTGCTGGCAGCGCGGCCGCTCAAGGAGCCGGTGGTGCAATACGGCCCATTCGTGATGAACACGCGCCAGGAGATCGAGCAGGCGGTGGAGGATTACCGCAGCGGGCGCTTTGCCGCGTAGCGAGCGATCGACTACCCGGCCGCCGGGCCGCTGATGCGCACCAGGCCCTCCTGCGCGGTACTGGCGACCAGTCGGCCGTCGCGCGTGAAAATGCTGCCGCGGGAAAATCCGCGCGAACCCGCGGCGCTTGGGCTGTCATACGAGCACAGGTACCACTCGTCGACGCGCATCGGCCAGTGCAGCCACATCGCATGGTCGATGCTCGCCAGAAAGCGCTTGCCGCTCATCAACTGCTCGACATGCGGCAAGATCGCCGTGGTGAGCAGATAAAAATCCGACACGTAGGCCAGCAGGCAGCGATGCAACACATCGTCATCCGGCAGCCGATCGATTGCGCGCATCCAGATGTGCTGCAGCGGCGGCGCGTTCTTCGGCTGCGTCGGGTCGCCGCGCTCCACCATTCGAAATTCAAATGGCCGGGCGGAAGCATACTGCCGGCGCGCCTTCTCCGGCATCGCTTCGAGCGCGGCCTTCGGCGCCGGATCGGACTCCCTCAGGGATTCCGGCGGCGGAACGTCGGGCATTGCTATCTGATGCTCGACACCGGGCTGCGCCACCTGAAACGATGCCGACATATGAAAGATCTGCTCGCCGTGCTGGATCGCGGTGACACGCCGGCTGGTGAAGCTGGCGCCGTCGCGACTGCGGTCGACGAAATAAACGATCGGCGCGTTGAAATCCCCACGCCGCAGGAAGTAGGCATGTAGTGAATGTGCGACGCGGCCGGCCTCCACAGTGCCGTACGCGGCCCGCAGCCCCTGCCCCAATACCTGGCCGCCGAAGACCTGCGGGCTACCGATGTCGCGGCTCACGCCGCGGAACAGATTGATCTCGAGTTGTTCGAGTTCGAGCAGGCGCAGCAGCTCGGCGAGACCTGGATGCATCAGGCGGTCGCGACGCCCAGGCGCTTCTGCATGGCCGGACTGGTGGTGGTGTATTGCAGGAACTGCTTCTTGGCCGGATACAGATGGTGCTGGATCGCAAATGCCGTCAGCGCCGCTTCATGAAAGCCCGAAAGAATCAGCTTTTTCTTGCCCGGATAGGTATTGATATCGCCGATGGCGAACACGCCCGGAATGTTCGACTCGAATTTCTCGGTGTCCACCTTGATGGCACGCTTATCGAGCTGCAGTCCCCATTCGGCGATCGGTCCGAGCTTCGGCGCCAGCCCGAAGAACACCAGCAGATGCTCGGCATCAAGCCGATGCAGCTCACCGCTCGCATCCTTCACGTGTACGCCTTGAAGCGTACCGGCCTCGTCGTGCACCGAATGCGCCAGGCCTTCGATCAAGCGCAGCTTGCCGGACTCTTCCAGTGCGCGTAGCTGCGCGACCGAGGCGGGAGCGCCGCGAAACTCCGCTCGACGATGCACCAGCGCGAGGCTCGAGGCCTTCGGGGCCAGCGCCAGCGCCCAGTCGAGCGCCGAATCGCCACCGCCAAAGATGACCAGGTTACGGCCGTGGAAGTCGGCGACGTTCTTGATTTTATAGTGGACCTGCTTGCCTTCGAACGACTCGACGCCCTCGACGGCCAGGCGGCGCGGCTGAAACGAGCCGACGCCCGCGGCAATCACCACGGCGCCGGCGTCGAACACCGTGCCGGCGGCGGTCACGACGCGGAACCGGCCGTTGTCCTGCTTGCTGAGCTGCACCGCTTCCTCACCGAGGTGCAACTCGGCGCCGAAGGGCTTGATCTGCTGCAGCAGGCGGTCGACCAGTTCCTGTGCGCCGCAGATCGGCAGCGCCGGGATGTCGTAGATCGGCTTGTCAGGATAAAGCTCGGTACACTGACCGCCGGCGTGTTTCAGCGTGTCGACCACGTGCGACTTGATGCCGAGTAAACCGAGTTCAAATACCTGGAAAAGGCCGGCCGGACCAGCGCCGATGATGACTGCTTCCGTTGTGATGTCGTTGTCGCTCAATGGGATACGCTCACAGATTTGAAGAGGCCGCGAATTCTAGCGATGCGGCTGCGCCCAGGGCAATCAAAAACCGGTTCAGGGCTTGCTGCCTTGGGCTTATAGTCTGCCAAACTGGAGGAGATCCCGATATGGGCAGCAATACCGATCTGCATCGCCGTCGCGGCACCGCGGTGCCACGAGGCGTGGCCAACACGCTCAGCGTTTACGTCGATCATGCGAAGAACGCGGAGCTTTGGGATGTCGAGGGCCGGCGTTACATCGATTTCGCCAGCGGCATCTCGGTGCTCAATATCGGCCATCTGCATCCGCGCGTAGTCGCAGCCGTGCAGCAGCAGCTGCAGCAGGTGGCGCATGCCTGCTTCCAGGTGACGCCCTATGAGAGTTATGTCGCCCTGGCCGAGCGGCTCAATGCACTCGCGCCCGGGCCGACAGCCAAGAAGTCGATCCTGTTTTCGACCGGGGCCGAGGCGGTGGAGAACGCGCTGAAGATCGCGCGCTACCACACGCGCCGTTCGGCCGTCATCGCCTTCAGCGGCAGTTTTCATGGCCGCACGCTCGCCACCCTGACCCTGACCGGCAAAGTGCACCCGTACAAGGCCGGCTTTGGCCCGTTGCTGCCGGAAGTGTTTCACGTACCCTTTCCTATGGCCTATCACGGTGTAACGCCGCAGCTGTGCCTGGCCGCGATCGAGCAGCTGTTCAAGGCCGATGTGGATCCTACGCGCGTCGCTGCCATCATCATCGAGCCGGTGCTCGGTGAAGGCGGTTTCTACGTGGCGCCGCCGGAATTCCTGCGCAGCCTGCGCGCACTTTGCGACCGCCATGGCATTGTCCTGATAGCCGATGAAATCCAGTCCGGCATTGCGCGCACCGGACGCATGTTCGCGTTCGAACACTCCGGCGTCGAACCGGACCTGATGACGGTCGCCAAGAGCATCGCGGGCGGATTGCCGCTATCGGCGGTGGTCGGTAAGGCCGAGATCATGGATGCACCGCCGCCGGGCGGACTCGGGGGCACCTACGCGGGCTCGCCGCTTGCCTGCGCGGCGGCCCTGGCGGTGCTGGACGTGATCGCCGAGGAGCATCTGATCGAACGCGCGCAGCAGCTCGGAGCCAAGCTCATCGCGCGCCTGAAGACGCTGCAAGCCAAATACAGTGCGATCGGCGAGGTGCGGGGCCTCGGCGCGATGGTGGCCATTGAGCTGGTCAGGAATGGCAGCGCCGAACAGCCCGATGCCGACCTGACGCGTGCCCTGGTGCAGGCCGCTGCGCGTCAAGGGCTGATCATTCTGTCGTGCGGCATTTATGGCAACGTGATTCGTTTCCTCGCCCCGCTGACGATCAGCGACGCGCTGCTCGCCGAAGGCCTTGACCGGCTCGATGCCGCGCTGGCTGAGGTCACTGCAACACCGATCGCCGCCACCGCCTGAATCCACCACTCGGGCGCCGCCAGGGATCGAGCCTAGCCAGTCGCGGCCAGCGCTGGGCGCTGTCGGATTACCCGGGCTGGATCGCTAAGCGCGCCCGGCGTTGGCGTCGGTGGGAGCGTGAAAGTATTCGCTCTCCGCGGCCAGCTGGTCGATCAGCCGTTTGAGCTCGGTCATCCGCGCCTCGGCGGTGCTGATCGGCACGCAGTCTTCACAGCGTGGATCGCCACAGGGCTGGCGTGAATACAACCAGTACTGGACCGCGCCCGCCAGCAACCCGTCAGCAATGTCCCAGAGATCGGCTTCCTTGTCCTTGCCGGCGAGTCGGTTGCCCAGATCGACCGCTTTGGAGAACGCGGCATCGAAAGTGTCAGCGGCTTCTTCCATAAGTGCCTCCATTGTACCGCGTCCGCAGGTCAGCGATAGCCGCGCGCCTGCAGGGCAAACAGCTGAGCATAATGACCGGCGTCGGCCATGAGCTGCTCGTGGCTGCCCTTCTCGATGATGCGGCCGCGATCGAGCACCGCGATCTGATCGGCCATACGCACCGTGGAGAAGCGGTGCGAAATCAGAATGGTGATGCGATCGCGCGCCAGGGTGCGGAAATGTTCGAAGATCTCGGCCTCGGCGCGCGCGTCCATGGCCGCGGTCGGCTCATCGAGCACCAGAATATCTGCGTCAGTTCGCATGAATGCGCGCGCCAGCGCGATCTTCTGCCACTGGCCGCCGGACAGCTCCTGACCATTCTGGAACCATTTGCCCAGCTGCGTCTGGTAGCGCCGCGGCAATTGCTCAATGAAATCCGCGGCACGGCCCTTCTCGGCCGCCTGGTGCCAGCGCCCCTCGTCTTCGAAGTAGCGCTCGTCGCCGGCGCCGACATTCTCGCCGACCAGCATTTGGTAGCGCGTGAAGTCCTGAAAGATCACGCCGATGCGCGCCCGCAGCGCCTCCTCACTCCACTGCGGCAGTGGCAGTCCATCGACCAGGATCCGGCCCGAATCCGGGCTATAGAGCCGCGTCAGCAGCTTGATCAGGGTGGTCTTGCCCGAACCGTTCTCTCCGACCAGCGCCAGACTGCTGCCCTGCTGCAGATGCAGATCTATGTCGATCAGCGCCGGCTCCGCTGCGCCTGGATAGGTAAAGCTCACATGCTCGAAACGCACCCCATCGGAGGGCATCGGCCCGCGCGGCGCGCTGCCAGCGGACGGGGCGACCGGTGTCTCGAGGTATTCGTACAGTGTCGACAGATACAGATTGTCTTCATACATGCCGCCGACCGCGGAAAGAATCGCCGACACGGCGCCCTGCCCCTGGCGAAACAGCAGCAGGTACATCGTCATCTGTCCGAGCGTGATGCTGGCGCGGATGGTCGACAGCGCGATCCAGGCGTAGGCGCCGTACAAGGTCGATGTGGCCAGCAGGCTCAAACCGAAACCCCAGCTGTCGCGCCGGATCGACAGCGCGCGATCCTCGCGATACAGCCGGGTGAAGATGTCGCGGTAGCGCTGCAGCAGCCGCGGCCCCAGCCCGAACAGCTTCACCTCCTTGGCATGATCCTCGCGTGCCAGCACCGTCTCCAGATACGTCTGCATGCGCGTCTCGGGTGAGCGCCAGCGGAACAATCGGAACGCATCCCCCGAGAATTTCGCTTCTGCGACGAAGGCCGGCAAGCCCGCCACCAGCAGCACCAGCATGGTCCAGGGCGAGAAACGGACCAGCAGCGCGGCATAGCTCAATAACGATAGTGCGTTCTGCGTCAGACCGAAGGTGCGCATCACCAGGCTCAGGGGGCGGCTCGAGGCTTCGCGGCGCGCGCGCGTGAGCTTGTCGTAGAACTCGGAATCCTCGAAATGCTTGAGCTCGAGCGTGAGTGCCTTTTCCAGGATCATCACATTCACGCGCTGGCCGAGCTGTGCGCGCAGCAGCGCCTGGCACAGCGACAGTCCGCGCTGCGCACCGGCGACGCCCGCCACCAGGCAGCCTTCCAGCACTACCAGTCGCAGCACTCGCGCCGCGTTGTGTCCCACGGCATTGCGCGCCGAGACCACGGCATCGACGATCTGCGCTCCGATCC
>DATNNU010000257.1:0-6630 GCA_035601675.1 Steroidobacteraceae bacterium
CATGCCTCATCGCAAGCAGCGCCGCGACGCCCGGCGCCGGGATGCGGGCGAGTTCGCTGGGCTCGAGCTTGTACAGGCCACCGCCGTACACGCGGCCGCCCGCAATCATGACCTCGGTCCCAATCCTCTTGAGCGCCTGCCATACGCACCGGGCTCGCACCGGATTGTCGCCGATGAATCGCGCCAGTGGCTCGCGCGGGTAGAGCATCAGGTAGGTGTTGGCGACAATCGCGCTGGAGCGATTGAAGATGAAGCGCTGGGCGCCACTTTCGCTGACGCGCGCCATGTAGGTGCACAAAAAAAATGTCGGCTCACGCGTCTCCTGTAAGTACCACGGCGCGCGCCGGGTGCACAGGTAACCCTGGCTGAACTCCGCCCGGCCCGCTTCGAGGTAGCGCCAGAACTGCGGATACGCATCGCGCAGCTGATTCTCCGGCAGGCGACAGTCGAGCAACCACAGACAGCGCGCCAGCAGCGGCTCGCCGCGCTCATCGGCGAGCACTTCGTCGGATTCCAGCTGCCTCGGACCCGGAAGAATCGGACGCAGGCATTGGCGCGGAATCCCGCGCTCGCCGGCTTGTTCGCGCGTCATGATGAAAAACGCATTGGCGCCGGTGGCGATACCGCGCTTGACGTGGAACATCTCGCCCAGCGTGAGCGCGGCGGGCGGGCTCGCCATGGCAAGGGCCGCGGGAAAGCCCGTCCATTTGGCGGCGCTCTGCAGCCGGGACGCCGGCACCATGCCGCGCTTCTTGGGTCTTGCCAGTGAGCCGCCAAAGGTAAATTCGATCTGATGCGCACGCTCGGGTCTGCGATTGCGCAGCCACACGATGGCCGATGACACCAGGGCATCGCTGAATTGAACCTCGGTCGGATCGAAGCGGTGAATCCGCAGCAGCGTGACCGCGTGCAGCAGATAGCGCTTGAGTTCGCGGCCGTAATTGACATCCATGAATTCGCTCGGTATCAGCCAGCCGGCGATCGCGTTCTCGCTCATCCACGAGTGCGCGACGGCGATGAAGTGCGCATACAGGCCGGCCAGTCCACTCAGACGCACACCGGCGGCGATCATCGAGCGCTGGTGCAGGCGCAGCTTGGCCGAGCGCTGCAGGTGGTGATGGCGCACGTACGGCGGATTGCAGATCAGGAGGTTGAACCGGTCCGCTTCCTTTACCGGGGCTGCGGCAGCCGTGAAGTCCTCGAGCCGTAGTTGCAGCGGCGTGTCGCGCCAAAGCGTGCGACAGGGCGCTGCATAGTGCGCATCGATCTCGAAACCCAGGGCGACCTGCATTCGGTCGAGTGGCCACTGGCGCAGCAGAGCAGCGTAGAACGATCCGGTTCCGATCGCGGGATCCAGAAAGCGTACCGGTGCGGCTCCAAGCAACTCGTGCGCATGTTGCAGCATCTGGCGCGCGAGTGCGCCCGGCGTGGCAAATTGTCCAAGACGGTTACGTTGCTGCGGCGATCGCGCCCGGTCCCGCGCCTGCTGCCACGCAAGTCGTCGCCGTTCGATCTGCGCTACCGGCGGCGCGCTTCGAGCCCTACGCTGCATCGATCTTGACCGCAGTACCGTAGGCGAGCACTTCGGTGATGCCGGGCCCGACCTCGGTGGTGTCATAGCGCACGCCGATGACCGCATTCGCGCCCATGTCACGCGCGTGCCGGAGCATCAGCTCGTAAGCGTCATCGCGCGCCCGCTCGCAAAGCTGCGTGTAGAGCGAGATATTGCCGCCGAACAGGGTCTGCAGCGCCGCGCCGATCGATCCTACGAGGCTGCGCGAACGCACGACGATGCCGCGCACGATGCCCAGATTCTGCACCACGCGCTGGCCAGGCAGTTCAAATGCGGTCGTGACGTTGTCGCTGAAAATCGCCATCGTTGCACCCTTGAGCTTGCGGCAAGCCTGCCCCGGTGTCCCCCTGCGGTCAATCAAGCCGCGCCGCCAGGGTCGGCATCGGCGCCGCTCAGGCCTCTCCCGCTAGTGTGACGATGACCTTGCGCCGCATCGCGCCGCTGCGATGTTCCCACAGATAGATACCCTGCCAGGCACCCAGTCCCAGCGCTCCGTCGCGTATCGGTACCGTCAGCTCATGGCCGAGAATCAGGCTGCGCACGTGCGCTGGCATGTCATCCGGTCCTTCCGCGTCATGCCGAAACAGCGGATCGCCATCCGGCGCCATGCGCTGAGCGAATCTCTCCAGGTCGCGGCGCACCTCGGGATCGGCGTTTTCCGTGATGCACAGACTGGCGCTGGTATGGCGCAGGAACAGATGGCACAGTCCGCAGCGGATGCCGCAGCCGCGCAGCTGGGCCTCGACCTCCGCGGTCACCTCATGAAAGCCACGCCCGCGCGTTGCAATGACGATTTCAGCTTGCCGCCACACCGGTCCCTGTCGGTTGCATGGCCGTATCGATGTCGACAACCGGCGTCGGCCGATGGACGATAGCGTTTCAGCCATCGTGGAGGGCCAACAGGTGATTTATAGCAAACTAATGCTGCCCCTGGTCGCCGGGGCGTGCTTGATTGGCGGCTGCGTCAGTGGCCCGCCGGGTCACGGGCCGGCCGCAGGGCGCAACACGGCCAGCCAGGCCGCAGCGCTGAACCCGGATGCGGCCAAGGCGGCGACGGCTGCCGCCGTCAAGCAGGTCATCGGCACTGAGCAGGCGTTTGCCAAGACCATGGCCGATCGCGACTTCAAGGCGTTCATTACATTCCTGTCGCCCGATGCCGTGTTCTTCAGCGGCTCTGCAGTCAGACACGGCCCCGCGGAAGTGGCCGTGCAGTGGCAACCGTATTTCGAGGGCCATAAAGCGCCATTCTCCTGGGCGCCGGATCACGTCGAAGTGCTGGCCTCGGGCAACCTCGCGCTCAGCACCGGACCGGTGTATGAAGAGGGCAAGATCGTCGGCCGCTTCAATTCGATCTGGCGACTCGATGCCGACCATGCCTGGCGTATCGTGTTCGACAAGGGCGAGGCGGTATGCAGTACCAAGCCTTGAGCGGCGCTGGTCACGCGGCGCGGCGCAAACGGCGCTGAATCGAAGTCATCAGCGTATGCAGCTCCTCGATGCGCAGCGCGGCGCCGCAGCCGAGGAACACCAGCACTCCCACGATCACGGTCAGCAGCAGCGAGCCCAGTTTGCGGATGAAAGCCTGCGTGGCCCACTCTGTCAGCAGCCAATGCTGTGACGCCCAGCATATCGCCGCCAGTGCCGCGGAAGCCAGCGCGACCTTGCCCAGCATCGCCAGCAGACGTCGCGTCTCGAGCCGCTTCAGGCGATGGTGCATAAGCCCATAGAGCACCAGAAAATTGAAGGTCGCGACGCAGCTGGTCGAGAACGCGAGCCCGCGATGTCCCCAGCCGAGATGAAAGGTAAAGATCCAGTTGAACAGCAGATTCAGCGCCACCGCCATGAAGCTGACCAGCATCGGTGTCTTGCGCCGATCCAGCGCGTAGAAGGCATTGACCAGGACTTTCAGCGCCGCGTAGCCGCACAGGCCGATGGCATAGTAGCGCAGCGCACCGGCTGACTCCGCCGTCTGGTGCGCGTCGAATCGGCCGCGCTGGTAGAGCACCGAGATGATCGGCTCGGCCAGCATCATGAGTCCGATCGCAGACGGAATCGTCAGCAAAAATCCCAGCCGCATGGCGCGCGCGAGTTCACCGCGGAACGCCGCCATGTCACCGCCGACCGCAAGACGCGACAGCAGCGGCAGCGACACGGTGCCGAGCGCGACGCCGAACAGGCCCAGCGGCAGCTGCATCAGGCGAAACGCGATCGCCAGCCAGAAAATCGGGCCGTCACCGAGCGTCGAGGCGAAAATTGAATTGACCAGCACATTGAACTGCGTGCTGCTGGCCGCGATGACCGATGGGCCCATGAGCGCCAGGATGGCGTTGACGCCGGCATCGCGCCAGGCGAAATCGGCATGGAAGCGATAGCCGAGCCGGCGCAGCCGCGGTAGCTGCACTCCAAGTTGCAGCGCGCCGCCGATCAGCGTGCCGAGCGCAAGGCCAATGAGCGCGCGTGGACCGAACTGCGGATCGAGCCAGGCCCCGAGCAGCACGCCGCCGACGATGGAGCCGATATTGAAAAAACTGGAGGCCATCGCCGGCATGCCGAATACGTTCTTGGCGTTGAGCATGCCCATGACCAGGGCGGCGATCGACACCAGCAGGATGAACGGGAACATGATCCGGGTCAGCGTCACCGTCAGCGCCGCCTTGCCGGGGTCGAATCCAGGCGCCAGCGTGGCCACCAGTTGCGGCGAGAACACGATCCCGAGCACGCAAATGGCGCTCAATACGATCGCGGTCAGCGTCGCCACCTTGTTGGCCAGCCGCCACGCCGCCGCGTCGCCGCCGCGCGCTATGGTCTTGCTGAACGTAGTGACGAAGGCGGTCGACAACGCGCCTTCGGCGAACAGGTCGCGCAGCAGATTGGGGATGCGGAACGCCGCGGTGAAGGCGTCCATGGCGCCGCCGCCACCGAACAATGCCGCACAGATCGCCTCGCGCGCCAATCCAAGCAGCCGGCTGCACATGACAGCCAGACCGATGATGCCTGCCGCCTTGGTGTTGAGGCGTTCGGCGCGCTGCGACTCAACGTCGAGCCCCGCGCGCACCGGCTCGCGGGCACCAGGGCGGCTACCAGGGGCAGGATCGTCGCTCGGCGGCTTCGGACCGGAGGCGCTCATTCAAGATCACGCCGCCAAACGTGCGCGAATCAGAACACTGACCAGCAGCAGTGAGGCTGCGGCCGCGCGCATCCCGATAGTGGCGACCGCGCCGAGCGCCCATCCGTTGGCGAGCGGCAACTGGCCGCTCGGCCACGGGTGCCAGGCCAACCAAGCCATGGCGAACCATGACGGCAGCAGGTAGGCGCTGAGCCAGGCCACACGCTCCGCCCGCCCGATGCGGCGCGGCGGCGGCTCGAGCGGTGCCGGCGCATGGCGCAGCCACACGATCAGCGCGGCGCCGACCACCGCCAGGCCGAGCAGGCTGCTGCCATACTGCAGCCACCGATAAAAGTGCAACGGATGTCCGGCCATTTCCGGGCCGAAATCGGTGAGTAACGGAAACATGCGCACGCCGCGCGCATTTTCGTGCGTGAACGCGTCCCAGATCAGATGCGTGATCGCGCCGAGCAGCAGCGCCGCTGCCGCGCGCAGCCAGGCGCTGAGCTGGGTGATCGAGGCGGCCGGATGCGCCGCACGCAGCCGCAGATACGCGCCGTCCGGCAGCACTTCGGACATCGCGGGCCTGATCAGCAGCAGCGTGAGCCAGTACGCCGCCAACCCGATCGGCAGGCAGAAAGTGAACAGCCCCGGAAGGCTGTGGGTCTGCCAGCGCGCCATGAATCCGGGCACCAGCAGACCGAAATCCGGCACCATGCTGCCGATGACGGCCGCCGTAAGCACATGGGCGCGCTTGAGCGGCCGGTATCCCGGCAGTACCGCGGCGATGTGCGATACGGTAAACGGCATTGCGCCTCAACCACTCCAATCGCGTACGAACGCGGCCCGCTGCGGACGCTGCGGCAGCGAATTATCCTGTGGCGACTTTGAACCGACATAGACGAAGCCCAGGCAGCGCTCCGGCGCATCGAATCCCAGCGCCTGGCCAATTTGCGGATCGTAGGCATTGCCGCCCGTGAGCCAGATCGCGCCATAGCCCTGGGCGTGAAACGCGTTCAGCAGGTTCATGACGCCGGCGCCGGTCGCCAGCAGTTGTTCGAGTTCGGGCACCTTGTGATCCTGGCGCAGGCGCGCTCCCACGGCGATCACCAATGGTGCGGTCAGGGGCATCGTGCGCGCCTTTTCGAGTTTGCCCGGCGGCGTGCCCGGCTCGCGCTCCTGAAGGCGCCGCACGAACAGCTCCGATAAGCGCGCGCGAGCCGCGCCGTGAATCAGCACGAAGCGCCAGGGCTTCAGGCCGCCGTGATCGGGCGCACGCAGCGCGGCATCGATCGCGGCGTCGATCTGCTGCGCCGAAGGTCCGGGTTCACGCAACTGCAGCGCGGGCACCGAGCGGCGCGACAGCAGCGCTTCGATGGTGTTCGGGTCTTCAGGCTGCATCGAGCAACCGCAATATCTCGCCGGTCTTGTCCCGCATGAGCGCCGCATCGCCGCGCGATTCTACATTCAGACGCACCAGTGGCTCGGTGTTCGAGCCGCGAAGATTGAAGCGCCAGCGCTCGAACTCCATCGACAGGCCGTCGGTGAAATCGATCGACTTGGCGCGCGCCTGATAGTTCTGCTGCACACGCGCGAGTACCGCCCTGGTGTCGCCCATCTGATCGCTGATTTTGCGGTTGATTTCGCCGCTGGCCGGATACAGGCGCTGCCGATCTCCGACCAGTTCCGACACGCTCTTGCCGGATTCGCTCATGACCGCCAGCACCAGCAGCCACGGAATCATGCCGCTGTCGCAATAGGCGAAGTCGCGGAAGTAGTGGTGGGCGCTCATCTCGCCGCCATAGACCGCATCGACTTCGCGCATTCTGTGCTTGATGAATGCATGGCCGGACTTGCACAGCACCGGCTGACCGCCATACTGCTGCACGATATCGATCGTATTCCAGGTCAGCCGCGGATCGTGAACGATGCGCGCGCCGCGGTGGCGACG
>DATNNU010000258.1:0-2916 GCA_035601675.1 Steroidobacteraceae bacterium
TACCGCTGGCGTACGTCCGCTTGGTACGGCCCGGCAATGAATCTTCAGGACCCCCCGGCCAGGGCCGCGCTTAGGTCATAATGTTAGGCCGTCGCCCACACAAGAGTGCAATGTCATGGACACAAATTCGAGCAGCGGGCAGCCGGCCCCGACGACCGCTGCGCAGGGCGGCCGTCGCCGGCTGATCCTGCCGCACCCGATCGCCGACCTCGGCCGCGCACAGCCCGAACATGAGCGCGCGCTGATGGCGCAGCTCGGCCCCGACTGTGTCTTCATGATGGGCGACAACCCGGTATTGCCGACGATGCCTGAGAAGCCGCAGCTGCTGGATTTCTTCAATCTTCGGTTCACCGCGTTCACACGCGATCACCTGCTGCAAAGTGCCAGGCTGGCGCTGAAATCCGGTATGGAAGAAAAGATCGTCGTCGCCTGTCTGCTGCACGACATAGCCAATGGCGCCTTGATACGCACCGATCACGGCTACTGGGGCGCACAGCTGATCGAGCCCTACGTCAGCGAGGAAATCAGCTGGGCGGTTCGCTATCACCAGGCTTTGCGGTTCTTCCCCGACGAGTCCGTCGGCTACGGTTATCCTGAAGCCTACCGGGAATTCTTCGGTCCCGAGTACCAGCCCTCGGCGTATGTTCGGCAAGCGTACGAAGAAGCCAGGAACCATCGCTGGTACATGTCGGCGCGGCTGATCACGCTGAACGACGCCTATGCGTTTGATCCCAACGTGGCCATCGACCCGGAGGAATTCACTGATGTGATCGGACGGCACTTCAAGCAACCGGCCGCAGGTCTCGGCTTTGACAATTCACCGGTGGCCCACATGTGGCGCACGATGATATGGCCCAACAATCTGCTATGAGCGCTCGCCTGCACGCCGGCATCGTCGGCGGCGGCCGTGGCGCCTTCATCGGCGCGGTGCATCGCATCGCTGCGGAACTGGACGGAGCAGCACTGGTCGTGGCCGGTGCGATGTCGGCCGATCCGCAGACGGCGCGCGACAGCGCAGCCGCATGGAATCTGGAGCGCTGCTATGACTCCTACCACGAAATGGCGCGCGCCGAGGCCGCGCGTCAGGACGGGATCGATTTTGTCATCATCGCGACCCCGAACCACCTGCACCTGCCCGTGGCCAGGGCCTTTCTCGAGGCCGGCATTCATGTGGTCTGCGACAAGCCGCTGACAGCGACACTGCCTGAAGGCGAACAAATGCTGCGGCTGGTGCAGCAGAGCAAGGCGCTGTTCGCGCTGACGCACAACTACACCGGCTATGCCGCTGTGCGGCAGGCGCGGGCGATGATACGCGACGGCCTGATCGGAGATATACGCAAGGTGCTGGTCGAGTACCAGCAGGATTGGCTCATGGATGCGTTGGAGCTGCGCGGTAACAAGCAGGCCGCCTGGCGCACCGATCCTGCGCGCGCCGGCCCGAGCGGCTGCCTGGGGGACATCGGCACCCACGCGGAGAATCTGCTGCAGTTCATTACTGGTCTTCCGATTCGCGCGCTGTGCGCCGATCTCAGCAGCTTTGTGCCGGGTCGGCGTCTGGAGGATGACGCCAACCTTCTGCTGCGGCTGGAGGGCGGCGCGAAAGGCACGATGGTCTGTTCGCAGATAGCCTGCGGTGAAGAGAATAACCTTGCGATCCGCATTTATGGCAACAAGGCCGGGCTCGAGTGGCATCAGCAGGAACCCAATACGCTGCTGCACAAGCCGGCCGGCGAACCCTGGCGTCTATTGCGCGCGGCCCACAGTTATCTGGATGCCAGCGCCCAGTCATCGACGCGTACTCCCGCCGGTCACCCGGAGGGCTATCTGGAAGCGTTCGCAAATATATACCGCGCGTTCATCGCCGATGTCCTGCAAGTCCAGGTCGGTCACGCGCCGCGCGGCGGCTACCCGACGGCGCAAGATGGGGTTCGCGGGCTGCGTTTCGTCGCCGCGGCCCTGGAAAGCGCGAAGCTCGGCTCGCAGTGGGTGGAGGTCTAGACATCGGCGACCCGGGTAACCCGGCGCGTGTACCAGGCCAGCGCGATCGCCGTCAGGCTGCCGACTACGACGATCGGCAACAGGTCGGTCAACAACTGCGAGTAACTGTGGCCGGCTGCCTTGAGCAGGCCGGCGAGTTTGGGCCCGGCGATCGAGCCAATGCGGCCAAAGGCGACCGCAGCTCCGACACCGACGCCGCGGATCGAAGTCGGATAACACGCCGGCGCTACCGCATAGAGAAACGCCTGCGCCGCAAGCACCGCGCAGCCCAGTGCGAACACGATCAGCACCGTCAGGCCGAGCTGTGGCGGCGCCCTGCTGAGCAGCAGGATCAGTGCTGGCAGTGCCACGAATGTCGTGACCACACCTGCATCGCGCAGCCGGCCTTCGAGCACGTTACCCATCAACAGCGCCGCCAATCCTCCACCAACATTGAACGCAATCTGCGCGGCGGCCGCTTGCGGCTTCGTCATCCCATTGCCGACCAGCAGCGTCGGTAGCCAGCTCAACAGCAGATACAGCATCAGCAGACCAAGAAAGAAGCTGACCCAGAGCAGCAGCGTTGTTATCGCCCGGCCTCCCCCAAAGATGGCGAGGAAGCTTCCGGGCTTCGGGCTGGCAGCCATGCGGACATCCGCGGTTCCTGCCAGCGCCACGGCGCCATGCAGGCGCTCAAATGCCGGCGATTCGCGCAGCTTCGCCAGCATGATCGGCGCAATGATCAACGGCGCTACGCCGCCGGCAATGAATATCCAACGCCAATGCGCGGGCTCGATCGACATGCTGATCAGGCTGGCGACCGCGCCGCCAAACGGCGCACCGCTGTAGGCTAGCGTGACATTGGCGTTGCGCCGGTTTGGCGCGCTGCTTTCGTTGACCAGCGCAATGAGATTCGGCAGCGCGCCGCCGAGGCCCAAT
>DATNNU010000259.1:0-10594 GCA_035601675.1 Steroidobacteraceae bacterium
GTCATCGGCGCCGTCTACCAGGTAGCCCGGTATGCCGGCGCGATCGGCCAGCTCGCGCAGGCGATTGGAATTCGAGCTGCTGCGCGAGCCGACCACCAGCAGTACGTCGCACTGCTCGAGCAGCTTTTTGACCGCGTCCTGGCGGTTCTGCGTCGCATAGCAGATGTCTTCGCGGCGCGGCGCCTGCAGCAACGGAAAGCGTGCACGTAAAGCCGCCACCATCAGCGCGGTGTCATCCACCGACAACGTGGTCTGCGTGACAAAGGCCAGTCGCGACGGCTCGCGCACCGCGACCCGTTCCACATCCTCGATACTCTCGACCAGGTAGATCTGGCCGCCGAAACTGGTATCAAAGCGCCCCATCGTGCCTTCGATCTCCGGGTGCCCGGCATGGCCGATCAGGATCACTTCGCGCGCTTCGCGCGCAAAGTGCGCCACTTCCATATGCACCTTGGTGACCAGCGGACAGGTGGCATCGAACACCTGCAGCGCGCGGCGCGCGGCTTCGTCCTCCACCGCGGTGGACACGCCATGCGCCGAGAACACCACCGTGGCCCCGTCGGGCACTTCACTGAGCTGTTCGACGAACACGGCACCCAGGCCGCGCAGCCGCTCGACCACATGGCGGTTGTGCACCACTTCGTGGCGCACGTAGATCGGTGCGCCGAACAGCTGCAACGCCCGTTCGACGATCTCGATCGCCCGGTCGACGCCGGCGCAGAACCCTCGGGGATTGGCTAGAACGATCTGCATACGGACATCCTATCGGGCTTCGAGCCAGGCATCGAGCAGCAGCAGCGCCGCTCCGATCGTGATCGCCGAATCGGCGGCATTGAACGCTGGAAAATAATGCTCGCTCCAGTGAACATGAATGAAATCAATGACATGGCCGAGCCGCAGCCGGTCGATGACGTTGCCGAGTGCGCCGCCGAGGATCAGCGCCACCGCACTGGCCAGCAGCCGGGCGTCGCGATCGATGCGCCGCAGCCATACTACCAGTGCAGCGCTGACGATGATCGCCAGCGCAGTAAATAGCCAGCGCTGCCAGCCGTCGGCGCCGGCCAGGAAGCTGAAAGCGGCGCCGGTGTTGTGCAGCCGCGTGATCTCGAGCACCGGCAGCACCAGGATCGACTGATACAGCCCGAGGCTGTGCTCGATCGCCGCTTTGCTCAGCTGATCCACCGCGATGACCAGGCCAGTGAGCCATAGATAGATCAGGCCGCTGCGGTGCACTTCCACGACGATCGTGGTCGCCCCATGCGGGTCGGTACGCCGCATCAGGAATACCGCCGGGTTTCCCCGGGCAGGGTGAGGTTACCGACACAGCGGCCGCACAACGCCGGGTGTTGCGGCGAGGCGCCCACATCCGCTCGGTGGTGCCAGCAGCGGATGCACTTGGCCTCGCTCGAGGGGCGCACCTGGATCCACACCCCGCCGCCCTCGAAGCCCTGCGCCGGCACCGCGTCGGGCGGCGCGGCGCTGTGATGCACCCGCGCCTCGGAGGTGATCATCAGGAAGCGCAGCTCGGCACCCAGCCCCGACAGGCGCGGGTACTGCGCAGCATCGCACCAGACATCCAGTTCAGCATCCAGCGGCGCGCCGATCTCGCCCGCGATGCGCAGCCGCTCCAGTTCGCGCGCGACATCGGCGCGCAGCGCGATCAGCGCGCTCCAATCGATCGCGTCCGCCGGCATCGCGGGCAATTCATGCCAGGTGCTCAGGAACACCGACGCCGCCCTGGCCCCGGACAGATGCCGCCACAGCTCCTCGGCGGTGAACGACAGGATTGGCGCCAGCCAGCGCACCATGCTCTCGGCGATGTGCCACATCGCGCTCTGCGCCGAGCGTCGCGCACGGCTGGCGGCCGGCGTCGTGTACAGCCGATCCTTCAGGATGTCGAGGTAGAAGCCGCCCAGGTCCACGACACAGAAGTTATGCACTTTCTGGTAGATCAGGTGAAAGGCGTAGTCGCGATAGGCGCCGACAATCTCCTGCTGCAGCTCGCGCGAGCGCGCGATCGCCCAGCGGTCGAGCGCCACCAGTTCATCGACCGGCAGCCCCTGCTGCGGCTGGTAGTCGTGCAGATTGCCGAGCAGGAAGCGCAGCGTGTTGCGCATGCGGCGATAGGAATCGCTCATGCGCTTGAGAATCTCCTGCGACAGGCTCATCTCGTTGGCATAGTCGGTGGCGGCGATCCAAAGCCGCAGCATGTCGGCGCCGAGCGTGCGCATGATGTCCTGCGGCTCGATGCCGTTGCCGAGCGACTTCGACATCTTGCGGCCCTGGTCGTCGACTGTGAAGCCGTGCGTAAGCACGCCGCGATAGGGCGCGCGCGCGTAGAGGGCTTCCGACATCAGGAGCGAGCTGTGGAACCAGCCGCGATGCTGGTCCGAGCCCTCCAGGTACAGATCCACCGGTGCCGTAAAATCATCGCGGATCGCCGCCACGCACTCGAACGACAGCCCCGAGTCGGCCCAGACGTCCATCACGTCGCTGAGCTTGTCGTACGCTTCGGCCTCGGCGCCGAGCAGCTCGGTGGCATCGAGTGCGAACCAGGCGTCGATGCCGCCGGTCTCCACGCGCGCGGCGACCTGCTGCAGCAGTTCCTCGGTGCGCGGATGCAGCGCCGCGGTGTCCTTGTGCACGAACAGCGCCAGCGGCAGGCCCCAGATGCGCTGGCGCGAGATGCACCAGTCGGGACGGGTCTCGATCATGCTCGCCATGCGCTGCTCGCCCCAGGACGGCGTCCAGCGCACCTGCTGGATGTCGCGCAGCGTGTGCGCCCGCAGGCCGCGCTGATCCATGCTGATGAACCACTGCGGCGTGGCGCGGAAAATCAGCGGCGTCTTGTGGCGCCAGCAATGCGGATAGCTGTGACGCAGCGGCCGCTGATGCAGCAGGGTGCCGTTCTGCTCCAGCTGCTGCACCACGACGCCGTCGGCGTCCCAGACCTTGAGTCCCGCGACCAGCGGCGTATCGGCGAGGAAGCGGCCGTCCGCTCCGACCGGGTTCACGACCGGCAGCCGGTAGCGGGTGGCTACCACGTAGTCCTCTTGACCGTGCGCGGGTGCGGTATGCACGGCACCGGTGCCGGCCTCGAGCGTGACGTGCTCGGCGAGAATCACCGGCACCTGTTTCGCCAGCCACGGATGTTCAAGTTTCAGGCCTTCCAGCGCCTTACCGGTAAATTCGCCCAGCGTTTCCAGCGCCGTCAGGCCAAAGCGCTGCAGCGATGCGTCCGCAAGATCGGCCGCCAGCACCAGCACCTCGCGCGCACCGGCACGATCGACCGCGACCGCGACATAGCGAAAGCCGTCATTGACCGCGACCGCTTCATTCGCCGGCAGCGTCCAGGGCGTCGTGGTCCAGATCACCAGCGACACGGCTGTCCCAAGCTGGGACGGGTTAATGCCGGTGCGGCGCGCGAAGTCGGCGACATCGCTCACGCGGAACGCGACGTCGATGGATCGGGAGGTCTTGTCCTCGTACTCCACTTCCGCTTCGGCCAGCGCCGAACGGCAATCCAGACACCAGTGCACCGGCTTGGCGCCGCGATACAGGTGGCCATTGCGGATGATCTTGCCCAGAGCGCGGATCTGCTGCGCCTCGTAACGCGGATCCATCGTCAGGTACGGGTGATCCCAGTCGCCGAACACACCCAGGCGCTTGAAGTCGTTGCGCTGTGCATCGACCTGCGCCGCCGCGAATGCGCGGCAGGCGGCGCGAAAGCCCGCGGCATCCAGCTTCTGGCCCGGCTTGCCGTGCTTCTTTTCCACTGCCAGCTCGATCGGCAGCCCGTGGCAGTCCCAGCCCGGAATGTACGGTGCATCGCGCCCATCCAGCGTGCGCGACTTGACGACGATGTCCTTCAGGATCTTGTTGACCGCGTGGCCCAGGTGGATCACGCCGTTCGCATACGGCGGCCCATCGTGCAGCACGAACGAGGGTCGTCCGCGCGACACCTCGCGGATGCGCTGGTAGATATCCAGCTCCACCCAGCGCGCCAGCTGTGCCGGCTCGCGCTTCGCCAGATCCGCTTTCATCGGAAAGTCGGTCTGCGGCAGATTGAGGGTCGCCTTGTAGTCCACTACTCGTTCACCGTCATTCGCGGCCATTTCGGCACCCGCGCCCGCGCCGCGCGCCGTCATGCGCCGACAATGCGACGCGCCTCGGCGGCGTCGCGCCCTATCTGCTGCACCATGGCGTCCATCGATGGGAACGTCAGCTCATCGCGCAGGCGCGCAATAAATTCCACTTCCAGCTCCTGACCATACAGATCAGCATCGAAATCGAACAGGTGCGCCTCGAGCAGCATCTGCGTCCCGTGGACCATCGGTCGCGTGCCAAGACTGGCAACGCCGGGCAGCGCGCTGAAGTGCGCACCGCTGACGCGCACCGCGAACACGCCCTTCAGCGGCACCTGGCGCCGTTTCACCGGCAGGTTGGCGGTCGGAAAACCGAGGGTGCGGCCGAACTTGTTTCCATGATGCACCCGGGCGCGCATGCTGTAGCCGCGTCCGAGCATCCGCGCCGCGCTCGCAAACTCTGCCGCTGCCAGCGCGTTTCGCACCCGGCCGCTGCTGACGCGCTCGCCATCGACCGGCACCTCGTCCACCAGATCGACGCTGAAGCCGAACTGCGCGGCATTGTCCGCGCACCAGGCGGCAGTGGCCTCGCCTCCACGCCCGAACCGGAAATCATGCCCGACCACCACCATGCGCGCACGCGCCGCGGCGAGCAGCTGCATGAACTGCAACCCCGAGAGCGCACGCAGCCGGTTGCCGAAGCTCAGTACACACAATCGGTCGATGCCGATGCTCGACAGCAGCCGCCAGCGCTCGCGGAAATTGGTCAGCCGGGCGGGCGGGTTCGCGGCCTGCAGGAACTCGCGCGGCAGCGGCTCGAAGGTCACCATCATCGCCGGCAGCCCCAGGCGCCCCGCATGCGAACGCAGCCGCTCGATCAGCACCCGGTGGCCCAGGTGCAGGCCATCGAAACTGCCGATCGTGACGACGCAAGCGCGTGAATTGACCGATTCGAGTCGGCGGATAAGCTCCATGATCCTCTGGGCAGTACTTAAGTGCCATTGCGCCGCCGACCGCCGGCTCCATGGCCATGTAAACGATTGATTATAGCCCGATCGATGCCGATTTGGCCCCGCTTGCATTGACAAGCTTTTGAGCCCTCCTCACACTACGCGGCCCTCGATCGGGAGCTCAAGCGTGGCGAATACGAAATCAGCGGAAAAGGCGGCCCGGCAGGCCGAAAAGCACCGCGAGCACAACGTCACGTTGCGCTCGCGCATGCGTACCGCGATCCGCAAGGTCAATGACGCGGTCGCCAAGGGCAACAAGGAAGAAGCCACCAGCAGCTACCGCGCCGCGGTGCCGATGATCGACACGCTGGTCAACAAGCACATCATTCACCGCAACCAGGCCGATCGGCACAAGAGCCGCCTGGCGGCCCGCGTCAAGAGCGTCTCGACCTGAGTCGCCCGGCGGCTTAAGGCGCAAAGTCTGCCCCGCTCAGCGCGCCCCGGGCACGCGCCGCTCGTAATCGTCCAGCGCCAGCAGCAGCGACAAGCGCGCATCGCCGCGCGACACCTGGCGCCAGTGCTGGCCTTCCGGCCACGGCTCCAGCGCGCCGGCCAGCGCCCACAGCATGTTGAGCGACGAGCTGATCCCGGCGCGCTTGAGCTCGAAGAAGGCCCGCACCGGGCCGCGCCGGCGCAGCTCCTGGGCGCTGTGCACGCCGATCTGAGCCAGCATCTGCTCGGATCGGGCGCCCAGATTGCGTAGATCCCGCACCCGCAGTTTCAGCTTGCCGGCGGCGATACGCGCGCGGACTTTGGAATTGCGCATGCCGCTATTGTCACCGAACGCGATCGGCTGCGGTCAGTCCGCCGGCTTGGGTGGTGCCTGTTGCTCCAGGAACTGCATCACCGCGTCGGCCAGCTCGCGCGTACCGCGCCCGGTCGCCGCCGAGATCAGGAAACGCGGTCCGCGGTAGCGCAGGCGCCGCGCGATGTCGGCAGCGCGCTTCTCGGCTTCCGCATCCGGCAGCAGATCGCGCTTATTGATCACCAGCCAGCGCGGCTTCGCCGCCAGCTCGTGGCTGAATTTCTTCAGCTCGCCGACGATCGCCCGCGCATCGCGCACCGGGTCGGCATCCGGATCGGGCGGCAGGATATCCACCAGATGCAGCAGCACCCGCGTGCGCTGCAGGTGCTTCAGGAACCGGATGCCCAGGCCCGCGCCCTCGGCCGCGCCTTCGATCAGCCCGGGAATATCGGCCATCACGAAGCTGCGATGCTCGCCGCAATAGACCACGCCGAGGTTCGGATACAGCGTGGTAAACGGATAGTCGGCCACCCGCGGCCGCGCCGCCGACACCGCGCGAATCAGCGTCGACTTGCCGGCGTTGGGCAGCCCCAGCAGGCCGACGTCGGCAATCACCTTCAATTCCAGCGCCAGCGTGCGTTTCTCGCCCGGCAGTCCCGGGCCGAACTGCCGCGGCGCACGGTTGGTGCTCGACTTGAAGCGGGTATTGCCCCAGCCGCCCTTGCCGCCCTGCGCCACCTTGAGCTCCTGGCCCACGGTGGCCAGATCGCCGAGCAGCTCCTCGCTGTCGGCATCGCGCACCACGGTGCCCACCGGCACCAGGACAAACAGCCCCTCCCCGCTGCGTCCGGTACAGCCATTGGCCGAACCGCCGTCCCCGGACTGCGCCTTGAACACGCGCGAGATGCGAAAATCCGCCAGCGTATTGATGCCGTCCATCGCGCGCAGCCACACACTGCCGCCGTGGCCGCCGTCCCCTCCGTCCGGACCGCCGAAGGGCACCGACTTTTCGCGCCGGAAGCTGGCGCTGCCGCGCCCGCCGTTGCCGGCCTGCACCCGGACGGTGGCTTCGTCGACGAATTTCATGGTCCGCTGCCGCTGTCACCGCCAAAATAAAAACCCCGGCCGGGCCGGGGTTTCTTGATAGCGGCCTCGGCGCACCAGAGCCTTCAGCTGGACTTGCCCGGGGCGCTGGTCTCGGCCGAGGGCGTCAGCACACTGACATACATGCGCTGCTCGGCTCCCTTGATGCGAAACTGCACCCGGCCGCTGATCTCGGCATACAGCGTGTGATCGGTGCCGATGCCGACGTTCTCGCCGGCCCGCACCTTGGTGCCGCGCTGACGCACCAGGATATTGCCCGCCAGCACGTCCTGGCCGCCGTAGCGTTTGACGCCCAGGCGCTTGCTGTGCGAGTCGCGCCCGTTGCGCGTACTGCCGCCTGCTTTCTTGTGTGCCATGCCAGTGCTCCTTACAGACCGCTGATGTCGGTCACGCGCACCTGCGTGTAGTGCTGCCGGTGCGTCTTTTGCCGCAGATAATGCTTGCGGCGGCGGAATTTCACGATCACGACCTTGTCGCCCTTGGCGTGCTTTTCGACCGTGGCCAGCACCTTGCCGCCGCTCAGCAGCGGCTTGCCCAGGCGCACATTGTCACCATCGGCGATCAGCAGCACCTCATTGAACTCCACCGTGGCCCCGAGTTCCGCGCTCAGTTTCTCAATGCGCAGCACGCCACCCTTCTCAACCCGATACTGTTTGCCGCCCGTGGCAATGACCGCGTACATTGTCTGCAAACTCCGTGTGTGTCGCCGCACCTTTGATTGAGCGCCGCGCGGTTTGAAGAGCACCGCCGGCACGCGTGGGAAGTGCGAAAAGGTCGGGCATTCTAACGATGCAACGCTAGCCGGTCAAACGCCGCATTCTCTTGGAGAAACAAAGAGTTGAGTATTGATTACGGCAGCCGCGAGGCGCTCGAGGAAATTCGCGCCCTGGTTCGCCACGAATTGCTGGCGGTCGATGAGGCCATCCGCAGCGGCTTTCACAGTGCCGTACCCCTGGTTGACCAGGTCTCCGAGCACATTATCGGCGGCGGCGGTAAGCGCCTGCGCCCGCTGCTGGTCGTGCTGTGCGGCCGCGCCTGTGACCGCACCGGACGCGGCTGCATCCAGGCCGCCGCGTTCATCGAGTTCATCCACACCGCGACCTTGCTGCACGACGACGTGGTCGACATGTCGGTGCGCCGCCGCGGCCGCGACACCGCCAACGAGATCTACGGCAACCAGGCCAGCGTGCTGGTCGGGGATTTCGTGTACTCACGCGCCTTTCAGCTCATGGCCGCCACGCGCTCCCAGCGCGTCATTGAAATCATGGCCGACGCGACCAACGTGATCGCCGAGGGGGAAGTGCTCCAGCTGATGAACGCGCACGACCCCGACACCACCGAAGCACGCTATCTCGAGGTCATCCACCGCAAGACCGCCCAGCTGTTCCAGGCTGGGGCCGAAGTCGCAGCGGTCGTCAGCGGCGCCCCCGAGCCGATCCAGCGCGCGCTGGCCAGCTTTGGCCGTCACTTCGGGACTGCCTATCAGCTGATCGACGATGTGCTGGACTACCGCTCCGATCCCGCCACGCGCGGCAAGAACCTCGGCGACGACCTGGCCGAAGGCAAGCCGACGCTGCCGCTGATCCGTGCGCTCCAGCAATGCGAGCCGCAGCGCACCGCGCTGATCCGCGAGGTGATCCGCAGCGGCGGCCGCGACCGGCTGGATGAAATCATGGCGACAATTGAATCGACCGGGGGGCTTGAGTACACTGCCGGGCTCGCGCAAACCGAGGCTGATCACGCGCTTGCCGCACTGGCGGCGCTTCCCGAGACGCCGTACCGAGAAGCCCTGGCTGCCCTGGTGCGCTTCGCGATCGCGCGCCAGCATTGACGCTGAGAGTCGTCGCAGACCATTTCGGGGTGTAGCTCAGCCTGGTAGAGCACTACGTTCGGGACGTAGGAGTCGCAGGTTCAAATCCTGTCACCCCGACCACTGATTTAACTGAAGAAAATTTGCGCACTTTGATCTGGGGTGCCATCCAATTCCCGCTCGGGGTACCGCTGGGGTGTCACTGAGGAGCATGTCCCCGGGCGGCCCCTCTGCAGAGAGGTGAAGGTACCGCTCGTTCTCCCTGAACCCATCTGCCCTTCGAAAGTCGGGGAGATTTTCGGTGCCATAAAGGCTCCGAAGTTCGCAGCTTCCATCAAGTTGATCCTCAAGCCACCACGGATTGAAGTCGATGACGATAGGTCGTCGATCGGCAGGCAACGTACCACTCAAACTTCTCCGCAAGAAGGGAACCCGCCCGACCCCGATGGCTCTATTGGGCGCTTCTTTTTGGAATCCCGCGCCGCGGGACGCCTCCCCGGCGCCGGGTGACGACAACCCCAAGCCAGTCTGACAATTGCTCTTAGCGCTCGCATCGCAAGCCAAGGACAACAGTTTTGCGGATGCCCTCAAGCTCACGGACAGCCCGGACGAGGTCATCAAGTTCATCTTCGATTTCCACGCATCCGTCCGAAAATTGATCCCGGCCGCGACGCATTCGGGTATGCCCTTTTGCGCGGCGCATCGCCCGCGCAGTCTCGGAGACGCCAAGCCCTGAAGGCTTGGTCATGGGTATCCACGGGCCGTGCGGCTCCGGCAAGTCCATGCTGCTAAATTTTGTCAGGCATGAGGCCCGCCTATCTTATCGCCGACAAGGACTACGATTCCGACGCCTGCTCACGCCGAACGTCATCTCGATACGCCAGGGAGCGCCTGAAGTCCGGCGCGCTCGTCGCCGGTTTGTCGGTCTCATCCACGGTGACCCCGCGATCCTCCTCTCGCATAACTCCCGAAATCCGGCTCCGGCCCCCGCTGACTGCCTGTCAGCCAATCGATTTTGGCGCGCACATAGCTGATCATCGTTTCCAGCTCCGTCGCTTTCGCCTCTAGGCGGACAAGCTGCGCGCTCATGATCTCGACCCTGCGCTCGCATGTGAGATGGCCCTCGCGGCGCTCCTCGTTGAAGGCCGCGATCTCCTTGAGCGACATACCGAGAGATTGCGAGATCCGGATTATCGCCGCCGCTCGAACGTCCTTATCCGTGAAAACACTATAAGGATGGCGGCCACCCTTGCCGTTCGTCCGGGGCCGTAGAAGGCCAAGACGCGCATAGAAGCGCACCGTATCGCGGGTGAGTCCGGTTACCCGTGCAAAATCTGAGATGAGCATTGGCGCCCCTTGACTGTGGAGTATGGTCCACGGTTACAACTATGCCTCCTATCTAAAAGCAAAGGGAACGGCGACTGCAACTTAGGAATAAGCCGGACTCTCAAGAGAGGAGCGCATGAAATACGCAACGCTCGGAAATACAGGTCTTCTGGTTTCAAAACTCTGCTTCGGAACCATGACATTCGGGGACGGAAGAGGGCTCTTCAAGGGCATCAGCACCGTTGACCAGGCCGGGGCCGATGAACTGGTCAAGACGTCGATTGACGGCGGGATCAATTTCTTTGATACGGCGGACAACTACACGGAGGGTGAGAGCGAAAAGATTCTCGGGCAATCACTGAAAAACCTAAAGATCGCGCGGCAGAACGTCGTGATCGCGACGAAAGTCTATAGCCGCGTCGGCCCAGGGCGGAATGACATTGGGGCTTCTCGCGGTCACATCATGGACGGGGTGGAGGCCAGTCTCCGACGTTTGCAGACCGACCATATCGAC
>DATNNU010000260.1:0-3713 GCA_035601675.1 Steroidobacteraceae bacterium
CCATCACGCACGAATTGGTCGCGGCCACCGACCGCCTGCTGCGGCGCTCGCGCGCCAGCCGTTAGCGCTCGTCAAGGCTAAGGCTCCGGCGGCTGCATTGGCTGCTGCGACAGCCGCTGCTCGATCTGCGCACCAAAGTAAGCCTGCGGGTCCGACGCTGTCACGTGCTCGGCCTGTTCGCGCTCGGCAATCGCCGACCGGGTGAGCGCAAAGGCCTGCTGGAGGTTTTTTGCCCGGGACAACGCGTCACGATAAAACGCCTCACCGAAGTACGTCAGATCACGATCATCCGAGCATCCGAATGAGGTCTTATCGGCAGCGGCGGCCGTGATCAGCACGGTGTTGGCATCCTTGAGGGACGCGATGAACGCGCCGGCGTGGCAGGCCGAGATCACGATGACGCGCCATCTGATGCCGGAATCGCGCAGCGCCGAGGCCAGGTTGTCCCCGGTCAGCTGCTCGAGCGGCAATATGCCGTTGGAAACCGATAGCAGCGGCTCATCCGAACCATGAGATGACAACGACAGGAACAGGATGTCGCGATCCGGATTCATTTTCCTGGCGACCTCGCCCAGCGCGTAGCGCAGTCCGGACACCGTCGCCAGCGGATAGCTGTCAAAGTCGCGGTGATCATTGATCAGCAGCAATTGACGCGAGGCGCTGTCGAAGCGCTGCCCGACGACGTGCGCCGCCAGCTTGATCTCCTCCGCGAATACCTTTTGCGATGCGACGCCTGCAAAGCCGACGAAGAACACCGACGGCCGAGCGCTGCCGCCGCTGTCAGCCACCGCCTCCAGCGCCGCGTCCAGGCGGTCGCGCTGATCGAACAGCAGTGATTCGGCGAGCTCCGGGGACATGCTCGCCGCGACGTCTTCGCCAGCATCGGGGGCCGACCAGAGGGTCGGGCGCAGATAGATCAGCTGGCCGAGCCACAGGTATCCGGCCAGCAGCAGCGCACCGACGAGCATGGCCTTTAACGGCATCGTGCCCGACAGGGCTCGCAGTGAGCGCGCAGCGTAGAGCAGCACATAGACATCAAGACTCAGCGACGCCAGCCTGCTCCAGCGATCAGCGACATAGCTGTCGATCAGCGCACTCAATACAATCACCAACGGCAGCGCTGCGAGCGCGATGAACAGCGTGCCGCGGACGGGCTGCGGCGGTTTTGCCAGTCGCGCGGTCACGTAGGCCAGCGCGAGCAGCAGCAGCGCCACCATCGCCAGCGCCGGAATGCCGAACGGATCGAATTGCGCCGCGCGTCCCGCATGCAGCCGGTCGACGATGATCCATAGCAGCAATGCAACGGCGGCACAGGCCGCCACCGAGGCATCACTCGCCATGCCCGTCGGTTCGTCTACGCCGCGCAATGTCAACAGCCGCAGCAGTTTCGCAAACCAATTTGAATTTCGATTAGTTCCAATAACTTCCATCAGCCTCGGCTCCAACTGCAGCAGAAAGAAGACTATAGCGGTGGCGCAACTGCCGGAGCGCACCGCGGCCGCCACCTATCCGGTAAACTTCCCGCATGAGTACGATCCATTTCATCGGTGGCGAGAAGGGCGGCGTCGGCAAATCAATAATGGCCCGCATTCTCGCGCAATACTTCATTGATCACGGGCAGCAGTTTTTCGGGTTCGATTGCGATCGAACGCACGGCGCACTGCTGCGCTTCTATACCACCTATTCCTCACCGCTCGTCATCGACGACTATCAGAGCCTCGATCGCCTGGTCGATCTGGCTGCGGCCAACCCGGCGCGCAAGATCCTGGTCGATCTGGCGGCACAGGCACAGCAACCGCTGTCGCGCTGGATGGCGGATTCGCGGCTGCTCGAACTGGCGCCGGAGCTGAATATCTCGCTGGTCTATTGGCATGTGATGGACAACGGATTTGATTCGGTCGAATTGTTGCGCCAGTTCCTCGATCAGTTCGGCCAGAAGATCAAGCTGGTGCTGGTCCTCAATCAGCTGCGCGGCGAACGGTTCGAGTTGCTCGAGACTTCCGGCCAGCGTGCGCGCGCGGAAGACATGGGCGCAAAGGCCATGCCGCTGCAGCGCCTGGCGGATGCGACCATGCAGAAGCTCGATGCCAGCAGCCGCAGCTTCTGGGCGGCGCTGAATAATGGCGCTGGTATCGATGGCACCCTGGGGCTGCTGGAGCAACAGCGCTTATGGGTCTGGATCAAGCGCGCGTACGAGGAAATCGACCGCATCGGCATATGACCCGCATCGGCGCGTGACCGTCAGCCCCGCAAGGCCCCGGTCAGTCGCTGCCCATCATCGATGAGTCCGCGCGCGAATAGCCATGAGCGAGCGTCTGCCGCATCCCGCTCGAACCAGGCTTTGGCCTCGCCCAGACGAAAACTGTAGCCCCACCGATCCATATCGTCATACAACTGCTCGCGGGCGACCCCGGCGAGCGCACCGGCCATCAGTATCTGCAGGTAGCACACCGCGCCTTCCTCGGCATCATCGCCGCCGGCGTCGCGGTTAAGACCGATGCGCCGCTCCGGCGTCATACACAGGTAATGCGCCGCCTCGTGCAGTACCGAGTGCAGCGGCGTGTCGAGCCGCGCGAATACGGCATTGCCCTGCAGCCCGGCCTCGCTCTCGCCCCAATAGGACCCCGGAATCGGCTCGGCCGATGCCAGCAGACGCAGATCCAGCCCGTAACCGGCAAGCAGCCCAATTAGCGCGGGGCGATCGATGGTGGAGAGCAGCATCATGGCCGCAGTGACCGCAAATCAGTGCGCCGCGCTCGACCTGCCGGACAAGCTCGACAGCCGCCGCATCACAACGCTCACCAGATCGTTCGCGAGCGCCTCACTGAGTATCGACTTCTCGCGCTCCTTCGCCAGCAGTGCACTTTCACGGTAGCTGTAGTCGCGCACCAACCGGTGTTCTTCGGGCGCAATGAGTTCATGACCCATCGAACTCACGAAGTACTTCAGCGTATACGTCAATTCGTATTCCGTGGGTACGTTGAGGGTCGACACGGTGAGGATCCGTTCGGTCGCGTTATCGGTAGTGATATGAATGACAGCCGCCGAGTCATCCTTGTTGTCGTCATCGATGCGAGTACCTGCGGCCAGCAGCGACCTGCGCAGCCCAAAGTAAAAATCCGACTGGGTATCGGAAGCGTCGATACGCACCACTGCGAGCGAGGGCGGGAGCGGCACGCTGCCCACGAGCCGGAAGCCGCAGCCACCTATCAGGCTTGCCACCATCAGGCTTGCGCCTATCAGGCTGGCCGCCATCGAGCTGGCGCCGCGCCTGTTCATATCACCAGGTTCACGAGCTTGTCCGGCACGTGGACCGCGCGGCGCACTTCCTTGCCGGCAATGAAGCGCTGCACGTGCGGGTCGGCGAGCGCCGCGTCCACGGCGATCTGCCGCTGCGCCCCCGCGGGCAGCTGCACGCGGCCACGCAGTTTGCCGTTGACCTGCACGATCAGCTCGACCAGCGCCTGCGCCAGCGCATCGCGGTCCGGTTGCGGCCATTGCTCATCGATCACGGCCGTGACGTGACCGAGCTCGTGCCACAGCGCATGACAGATGTGCGGCACCATCGGTGACAGTGCGAGCACCGCGATCTCGAGCGCCTCCTGGCGCACGGCGCGCGCGCCGTCGCCGCTCTGCGCATAGTGGCCGACGGCGTTGAGCAGTTCCATGACTGCGGCAATGGCGGTATTGAAGGTCCGGCGACGGGCGATATC
>DATNNU010000261.1:0-3642 GCA_035601675.1 Steroidobacteraceae bacterium
ATGGGTCGGTAGTGACGGTTGCGCTGCCGACGCTGGCCCACGACCTGGGCGTACGTGCCTCGACCGCGGTACTCGTGGTCACGGTCTATCAACTGGTGCTGGTGATGACGCTGCTGCCGTTCTCGGCGCTCGGCACCCGGATCGGGCTGCGGCGCCTGTACCAATATGGCCAGCTCGCATTCCTGGTGGCGACGGTTCTTTGTTTCTTCGCCAGCAGCCTGGCGTTCCTGCTGCTGCTGCGGGCGATTCAGGCGCTCGGCGCGGCGGCCTCCCTGAGCGTGTCCAGCGCGCTGATCCGCTCAACCTATCCAGCGCGCCAACTCGGCCGCGGTCTGGGAATCGGCAACGTCGTTGTGTCGAGCTCGATTGCAATCGCTCCGACGCTCGGTGGACTGGTGCTTTCGGTGGCGAGCTGGCCGTGGATCTTCGCCGCCGCTTCGCCTTTGGCCTTGCTATCGCTGTTGCTTGGCCGGCGTGCGCTGCCTGAGCCGGTACCGCGCGACGATCCTTACGATGTGCGCGCCGCGTTGCTATGCGCACTGACGTTCGGACTGATTATCTCGGGGCTGGAAGACGCAGTGCATGGCGGCTCACCGCTGATCGTCGCCGCGATGATCGGCGCCGGGGCGCTGATCGCGGTCGTATTCGTGCGGCGCGAACTGAAATCGAAAATTCCTATCCTGCCGGTCGACCTGCTGCTGAGGCCGGCGGTGGGTTTATCTGCGCTCGGAGGCCTGCTGGTCTTCATCGCATCGATGACGGTACTGCTGTCGCTGCCGTTCCGGCTGCAACAGCAGTACGGCTTCGCGCCAGGCGAGGTCGGCGCCATGATCACGCCGTGGCCATTGGCCATCATGCTGATCGGACCGACCGCCGGCATGCTGTCGGATCGCTTTTCGGCCGGCATGCTCGGCGGCATCGGCATGGCGATCGCAGCCGCCGGATTAGTGTCGCTCGCCTTTCTGCCGGCTCATCTGTCGCACTTCGACCTGGTGTGGCGCATGGCGCTGTCCGGAGCAGGCTTTGGTCTGTTTGTCGCTCCGAACGCGCGGCTGATCGTGCATTCGGCGCCGCACGAGCGCGCGGCTTCGGCCGGCGGCCTGATCTCGACCACGCGGCTGACCGGCCAGACGCTCGGAGCCACGCTGCTCGCGGCGCTGTTGTCGGTCGGCGTCGGCAGCGGGCCGGTGCCCGCGCTGCTGGCAGCGGGCCTGGCCGTGCTCGCCGGCATCTGCAGCCTTGCGCGCCTGAGCCCGAAAGTGAGTGAGGCACCGGATCGGGCAACCGGTCGGGCGGCGCGATAGCGGATCGCGCCACGCTTGCGGCTACGCGCCTATGGCGGCGGCGATCTCGAAGCGATGCTCGACCTGGCCCGACAGCGCGCCGGACTCATCCCAGTTCCATTCGCTGAAGCGCACGCCACCGTGGCGATCCATCAGCAGGATGCTCGAGCAGCGCGTGCCGTATCCTGGCGCGCGAATGAACGCGCTCGACAGCAGCCGCTCCCACTCGAGGCTGACGCCGGTGCGCGGCAGCTGCGCATCGTCGGCCCGGCGCTCATCGCGCAGCAGCTCGAGCAACGGCCGCTCATCTGGCAGCCGTGCCATTGCCGCGCTGAGCGCCGACTTGGCGTGGCGCAGCTTGGGCCACGGCGTGTCGAGCAGGTGATTCGACAGGCCGTAGACCCCCGGCTCCAATACGCGGCCGTCACCGGGTACGCTCTCGAACACCGCCAGGCGCTGGCCGTCGCTGAAGATCAGATTGAAACCATTGTAATTACCCGCCGTGCGGCGCAACTGCTGCAACCGCTGTTCCACCGGCAGCATCACGGCCAACGTCGCCGGCACCAGTTCGCCGCGGCTTGGTGCATCGCGCTGCAAGATTGCCGGATCGCGGTAGTTGGTGAGCGCTGCGAACCGCCCGTCGCGCGCGACCCCCAGCCAGGTGCCGCCGGCGCTCAGATCGCGGCCGGCGAGGATCTGCGGATCCTGCCACCAGGCGGCCGGGGCTGCCGCCCGAGCGTGGAATTCGTCGCGATTCGCGGCCAGCAACAGCGGATAGTCCGCATGCGCACGCCAGGCGACCAGGATCAGGCACATCGCGCAGTCACGGCGTGGCGGCGGCGAAGGTGTCGCAGTCGGCAACGCGGCCGTTGGCAAGCCCACGCTTGAACCAGCCGACCCGCTGCGCGCTGGTGCCGTGAGTGAAGGTCTCGGGGACCACACGGCCCTGCGCCTGTCTCTGCAGCGCGTCATCGCCGATGTGCGAGGCGGCGTTCAGCGCCGATTCGATGTCGCCCTGCTCGAGCCAGTGTTTTTCGGCCTGCGAATGAAATGCCCACACACCCGCGAAGCAGTCGGCCTGCAATTCGACACGCACCGAGGTCGCATTGATCTGCGCTCTGTTCTCCCGCTGGCGCAGCGCATCGACCTTCGCGGTCGTGCCGAGCAGATTCTGCACGTGGTGACCCACCTCGTGGGCAATCACATACGCTTGAGCGAAGTCGCCTGGCGATCCGAGCCGGTTGCGCAGCGTCTGGTAGAAGCCAAGATCGATGTAAACCCTTCGGTCCTGGGCACAGTAGAACGGCCCCATCGCGCTCTCGCCGGTGCCGCAGGCGGTCGGAATCGCACCGCGAAATAGGACCAGCCGCGGCCGCTCATAGCGGCTGCCGGACTTTGCGAATATTGCGCCCCATACATCCTCAGTGCTGGCGAGAATCGTGGACACGAAGCTGGCCAGGGTATCGTTGGCTGGCGGCTGGTGGGCGGGTTGGCTCGGCGTGGGTGCCGTGGCGCTGCCGCCGCCGCTGAGCAGCCCCAGTACGGTCATCGGATTGACTCCGAACAGCCAGCTGCCGAGCAGCACGATGATGATGCCGCCCAGGCCGAGGTGAATGCCGCCGAAGCGCATACCACCACCACCGCCCGAATCGTCGCGCCGATCCTCGACGTTGTCGCTTTCCCGGTTGTCCTGCCAGCGCATCTGGGTGTCTCGCCCTCTATCGACTCTTGCGCGGTCAATATAACGCGGGCGCGCATTCATTCGGTAGATACTACGGTTCATGACGACCGCCGACGAAGCATTGTCATTTATCCGACAGCACGGCGTGGTGCTCGCATCCGCAAAAGGACCGGCTCCACGCTTGACCGAGCTCATCTGCGGCGAGCCGATCAAGGGCAGCTGGTGGGCGCATCCCAAAAGCCATCAGATCTTCGCCGTATTGCAGGCGATCAGCGAGTCAAAGGACATCCTGACCTGCCGGCTCATCGATGGAAAAATGACTCTGATTCACCGACGGCTTTGGCCGGCTCTAGTACGTGCAGCGGAGCTCTTCAGCGCCTATCAGCTGGCGCAGGTGCGTCAGCAGCACACGCCGTCGGGCCATCATTTGAGCAGCGAGGTGCCGTTTCCGGACTGGGTACCGCGTGACGTTATCGAGGCGGGGCAGCGTGTCAGCGCGCAGCAGGCACGCGACGCATTCGGCCAGTGGGCAGCATCGCCGGACCAGTCGCGCTCAAGCCGACGGTCCGCAAAGCGGCGCCGCCCGCCGGCCGGTTAGTGCAGCCGCGGCCGATCGAAATCGAAGAACTTGCGCGCCGCGCGGATATAGGCCTGCGGCGACTCTTCAAAAAATACCAA
>DATNNU010000262.1:0-4817 GCA_035601675.1 Steroidobacteraceae bacterium
AACATCACGCCCGAGGAGAACACCGGGTCGATGAAGGCATAGGCGTCGCCCAGCAGCAGATAGCCGGCGCCGTGACTGCGCGTCGAGGTGTACGAATAATTGCCGGTGGCCTCGACCTCGGTAGTGAGTGTGGCATCGGCAAGGCGTTGCGCGAGCGGCGCACACAGTGCAACGGTGGCGAGGAAGAACTCCCTGACCGGCACAGTGCGCGATTTGAGGTAGTAGGGCCAGACCACGGCGCCGACACTGGTCGCGCCATCGTGCAGCGGAATGAACCAGAACCAGCCGTGATCGAACCAGTAAATGGAAATGTGGCCGGCGCGCTCGCCCAGGTGGCGGGCGGCACCGCTGAAATGGCCAAACATGGCCGCGCTGTTGTGCTTGGGATTGCGACGCTTGCCACCCAGGCGGTTGGATAGAAAGGTGTCGCGGCCCGACGCATCGATAAGAAAGCGAGCCCGCCAGCGCTGCGTGCGCCCGTCCTGGTGCTCGGCCTCTATCCGAACGTCGTCCTTGCCCGGGAATTCAACTGTGCGCACGCGGCAGCGTTCGATGACCTGCGCGCCGGCATCGGCGGCGTTACGAAACAGGATCTCATCGAATTGTGAACGCCGCACCTGGTAGGCGTACGGCATGGATTTATCCCAGGCCTCGGCGAAGCGGAAATCCTGCTGCCGCCCGTCCCAGGGCGAGATGAATTCGGCGCCCCATTTCTGCATGCCGATCGCGCGCACCGGGTCGGCGACGCCGAGCTGATCGAGCAGCGGCAGGTTGGCGGGCAGCAGCGACTCGCCGATATGGAAGCGCGGGTGGTGTTCTTTCTCCACCAGCGTGACGTGGTAGCCACGGCGTGCGAGCAGGGTCGCGGCGGTAGAACCGGCCGGCCCACCGCCGATCACCAGCACATCCGTTTGCAGCCATACTGCATCGCCGTTCGGCGCTGCGGCCTCGGGCGATCCGCGCTCCATCATGGGCCGGATTCTAGCCGGGCAGCCGCGCGTTGTCGTGCCAGGGCGGTACGGTAGCGCCGCCTCACGAGCCCGCTGCCGCGGAGAGCTTGCGCTCGATGAAACGCGCCAGCGCGCCAATGCTCGGGTGATCGAATATATCGGTCACATCGACCAGCTGCGGCCACAGGCGTTCGATACGCTCGTGCATCGCGATCAGCTTCAGCGAGCTGGTGCCGATATCAAACAGACTCTCGTCGACGTCGATGCTGCGGCCGCCCAGCTCCTGCTCGCAGATGGCGCGCAGTTGCCGCGTGATTTCGCTGCCGTCGGTGCGCGCCGCCGGCGCCTGCGCGCGCAGCCGCGCCAGCTCGGCCAGTTCAGTATCGAAGGCGCCGGCCAGATACTGCTGTTCGAGCAGATGTCGCTGAAACTTGCCACTGGTGGTCTTGGGAATGCGCTTCACCGGCACCACGGCGCTGACCTCGAGTCCCGCGTGCTCGCCGATGCGGGCCGCGACCTGGCGCGCGAGCGGCAGGAATTCGGCCATAGCGGCGCGATGGAGCACGAACACCACCAGCTCGTCGGCCTGGGCGCCGGCCGGTCGCACGCCTGCGACCAGTACCTTGCCGAGCTCCAGGCCCGGAACATCCTCGGCGATGCGCTCCAGGTCGTGTGGGTAGTAGTTCTGTCCGTTGACGAACAGGATCTCCTTGTGGCGACCGGTGATGTAGAGCTCGCCATCGTGGAGCAGTCCAAGATCCCCGGTTCGCAGCCAGCCGTCGGCGGTAAAACTTACCGCGTTGGCGGCCGGATCCTCGTAATAGCCGCCGGTGACGTTGCCGCCGCGAATCTGGATATGGCCGACGCGCTGTGCCGGCAACGGCTGGTCGTCGTCAGCGCCGATGCGCAGCTCGCAGTACGGGATGGCGCGCCCGACGCTCGCCAGCGTCACGGCGTCGGGCTGTCCGGCGTCGAGCGTTTGCGGTTCGGCGCCGACACTGAGCTGATGGCGGTTGAAGCCGGTGGCGCGATACGGCACTTCGGGCTGCGGAAAGCTCACGGCCAGGGACGCTTCGGCAAGGCCGTAGACCGGGAACATGGACGAGCGCTGCAGCCCGCAAGGCGCCAGCCGGCTCAGAAACTGATCGCACAGTTCGACGCTGATGGGTTCCGCGCCATTGAAGATCAGCCGTACGCTCGACAGGTCGAGCTCGCCCGGCGCCCGATCCCCCAGCACCTTGAGGTAGTGACGGTAGCCGAAATTCGGTGAGCACAGAATGCTGGCGCGTATGCGCGCGGCGAACTGCAACCACAGCAGCGGCCGGCGCACGAACAGATCGGTCGGCATCAGATGGCTATGCACGCCACTGGCGAACATCATCAGATGAAAGCCGATCAGACCCATGTCATGCGTCAGCGGCATCCATGACAGGCTGACGTCGTCCTGCGTGAAACGGGCGGTCTCGGCGACGGCGCGGATATTGGTCAGCAGGTTGGCGTGCGTGAGCACCACGCCTTTGGGCTCGCTGGTTGAGCCGGAAGAGAACTGAATGAAGGCGATATCGGCCGGGCGTGCCCGATACAGCTTGCCGCCGCGGCCGAGCGCATCGAGTTCGTCCACCAGAAACGCGCGCGTGCGCAGCGATTCGAGCGTTGAGAGCTCATCGGCGCTGCGGGCCGTGGCGCTGACGCGCTCCAGCAGCCGCTGCTCGGTGTAGATATAAGGTGACTTGAGCTTGGCGGCGATGCGCAGCAGCTTGTGCCGGTGTTCATCGCTGATGCCGGGGGCGACCGGCACCGCGATGATGCCGCCGAGCAGCGCCGCCCAGAAGGCGTCGATGAACGGCTCGTTGCTCGACAGGAACAGAATCAGCTTATCGCCGGGCCGTGCGCCGAGTCGCTGCAGGCGATGCAGGATGGCGAGCGCACGCTGGTACAGCTCGCCGAAGGCGACGCTGCGCGTGTCGCCTTCACCTTCCAGGTAGGTGATGTTGCGCGCCACGCCGCGGTTGGCTTCCAGCAGCTCGGTCAGCGTGCTGGCGCTGGTCGCGGTGGACGTGTTCAGGGGCGTCGCGTTCATGTGAGCGCGCGATTCTAGCCCACGGCGCCATCGGACCGGCTGCCTTGTCGGGGTGGCATCGATCACGCAGAATCGCGCAGGTCACAGCATGAGCGACAACAAGCCCGGCGGCGCAATCCGCAACACGATCTACCGGCAGCTGACGACGTCCGGCCGGCGCATGGGGCCCATGCGCCGCTGGCTTTACCGCCTGGCCGCGCCCACGCTGCTCGGACTGATGCGGCTGTGGTGGGGCAGTTGCCGCATCGTCGCCGTGGTCGGCGAGGAGCATCTGGATGCGGTGCTGGCGCGCTGGCCGTCGTTTCTGCCCTGCTACTGGCACCAGCACCAGCTGTTCTGTGCGCGCTACCTGCTGCTGCAGCAGCGGCGGCGGCCGCTGCGGCTGGGGTTCCTGATCAGCCCTTCGGTCGACGGCGAACTGGGCGCCATGATCGTACGGCGTGCAGGCGGCTATGTGATCCGCGGTTCCTCCTCGCACACCGGAGCGCTGGCGCTCAAGGCTTATTTCGAGGCCCTGATGCGCCAGCAGGTGTCGCCGATCATCACCCCCGATGGGCCGCGCGGACCGCGCTTCAAATTCAAGCCGGGCGCCATCCTGCTGGCGCAGATGTCGGGCCGGCCGATGCTGCCGCTGGCCTACGCGGCCTCGCGGGCGGCACTGGTGCACTGGGATCGCTTCGTGCTGCCGCTGCCGTTCGCGCGTATCGCGATCGCCATCGGGCCGCCGCGCGAGGTGCCGCGCTCGCTCGACCCCGCCGCGCTGGCCGCGCTGCAGAGCGAAATGCAGCACTCGCTGCAGGCCACCTTTGCCGCCGCGCGATCAGCGCTGGCGGCCCGCCGCTGAGGCCGTTGGGCGAGCGCGCAGCCGATTGCACAGCTTAGGCTGCGCCGCCGGGATTTCGTCTCAATCCTAGACGTGTGTCAATAAATCAGCGGCTTAGCTTGAATTTCGCCAGTGCTGTGCCAGAATTTGGCACAAATGTCCAAGCCGCCGGGCACCATTACCGATTTATCGGCGTCCGACGTCCTTGCGCCGCAATTCTGGACCGGCAAGACGGAACGAGCCGCGCCCGGTATCGATCTCGCCTGCACCAAGATCGCGGTCGAGCTGCAGAATCTGGAACGTGAGACCGCCGAGGACTGCATCCAGCGCAGCCTGGAAGCCTTTCGCGATGCGACCTCGGCCGACGCTGCCTTCCTGCTGCAGCTCGACGCCGCTGGCCAGCACATCGAGTCGGTATGCGTCGCCCGCGGTCAGTTCGCGCAGTGTCACCCGGAGGCGCTGCGCGGGACACCGACCGCCTCGTTGCCGTGGGTGAATGCCCGCTTCAATCACCTGCAGCTGTCCGAGTTTCGCGATACCGCCTCCCCGCGCAAGGAGCAGGCCGAAGATGCCGGCGCGCTGGCGGAGCTGGCGATCGGTTCCGCACTGCTGCTCTCGTTTCGCAGCAAGGATCAGCCGGCTGGCCTGCTGGGTCTTGTCTACGGTCTGCCGCGCGGCGGCTTTGATGTCAATCTGCCGTTGTTGATGGAGCTGCTCGGCAGCAGTCTGGCGACCGGGCTGGAGCGCGTGCGTCTGTCGCAGGCGCTGGTGCGCATCGAGGAGCGCAATGTGCTCGCGGAGCTTGCGGCCAACGATGGCCTGTGGGATTTTGATGTCGACGGCAACGACGTCTATTTCTCACCGCGCTGGCGCGCCATGCTCGGCTACGACGAAGCGGATCTGAAGGGTGGCTTCGACTGGCGCAGCCTGGTACATCCGGACGACATGTCCCGGGTGCAATCGG
>DATNNU010000263.1:0-3803 GCA_035601675.1 Steroidobacteraceae bacterium
TGTTGGATCTGCAACGCACCTGCGGCGAGCCCGGCCAGCTGCAGCTGCGCGGTGGTCACCGGCGCTGCCAGCGTGCCGCTCCAGCTGCCGTGCAACGACAGGCGCCGCCACGACAGATCGGGGCGCGGGTTCATCGCCGGCGCATCGAGCGTCACCTGCAGCACCGCGGCCCGGGTATTGAGATTCAGCGTGCCGCCGGCGCTGGCCTGCAAGGCGCCGCCCTGCGCCGTCAGCTGCGCGTTGACCGCGTCGCGCGGCCCGTCCAAGCGCAGCTGCACCGCCAGCGCTCCCAGTGCGGGCAGCTGCATCAGGTGCGTGAGCGGGCCATTGGCGTCCTCCTGCAGATCGAGCTGCCCCTGCACGCGCGTGGCATCGATGTGCGCCAGCAGACGATAGGTGGCCGGCACGTCATCGAGCCGCTGGGCGCTCAACTGCCCCGCCGCCTGTTGCCACGAGCTGATACGCGCACTTCCTGTCACGCGCAGTGCGACCGGGTCGCCGGTCAGCGGCGCGCCCAGTTCGAGCCGCTGCACGTCGAGCCGGTCGACGCGCAGTCTGTGCAGCCACAGTCCGCTTGACGCGCTGGGCGCTACCCGCGACGGGTATGCCGGCGCGCGCTCGAGCGCGACCCGTGCGGCCTGCAGCAACGCGATGCGCGCATGGCGCCGGATCAGCGGCAGCGGCGACCAGTCCAGCCGCAGCTCCTCGGCCGTAAGCCACAGCCCCTGGGGATCGCGCAGCTGCAGCCGCGAGAGCCGCAGCTGATCGGGAAATCGGCCCGCCAGGCCCTGCAGCAACACCTGACCGCCGCTTAGGCGCTCGGTGCTGCGCTCGATCAGGCGGCGGCCGTGATCGGTATTGCCGAGCACCAGCAGCGCGATGCACAGCACGATCGGCAGCGCCAGCAACCCCGCCGCGAGCCCGATCAGCATGCGGTAGGGCCGTGCCATCAAAAAGCCTGGCCCAGGCCGACGTACACCTCGAGCGCGTCGCCCGCCGGGAGCCTGCGCACCGGCAACGCCACGTCGAGCCGGATCGGACCGATGGGCGTGTAGTAGCGCAGACCGGCGCCGTAGCCCACGCTCGGCCGGCCCTCGAACGGGTGCGGGTCGGCGGTCACCTTGCCGGCGTCGACAAAAACCGCAGTGCCAAAATTGCTCCACAGCCGCTGCCGGAACTCTATGCCTGCGGCCACCAGATCAGTGCCGCCGGTGGGGATCGGCGTAAATGACGCCGGCGCACCCGCCGGCTTGGGAAATGTCGGGCCGACCGACTGATATTGATAACCACGGATGGTGGCACTGCCGCCGCCATAGAAACGCTGGTCCGGCGGCAGGCTGAACTGGCCGGCGCCGTGCGCTTCGGCCAGCAGCGCGCGCACCGCGATGACGCTGCGCCCGCTCGGCGTCCACCCGAGGCGCGCCAGATCCAGGTACGTCGACGCGTTGGCCTGAAAGATCACGAAGGTCGTCGTCGGACGGCCGATCGACTCGGTCGGCGCCAGCGACAGTGCCAGGCGCAGGCCGTGCAGTGGGTCGCTGAGCGGATTGGCGAGCGCGGTGCTGTCGAATTTCGCAGTCAACGGAATGGCCACCAGCGTGTAATAAAGGTGTGCGCCCTGCTGGAAAATCTTCTCCTGTTCGAGGCTCAGGCCGATCCCGACGCTCCATAGCGATGACAGTTTGCGGCTCACGGTCACGCCGCCAATCTGCGCGGTCTGATCGTAGGCGATCAGGTTCTGCTGAATGGCGTTCAGGTTGAACTGCAGTGACTGGTCAGACCGCAGGAAATCCGGCTTGTTCAACTGTGCCCCGAGCAAGTAGCCCAGTCCGGTGGTGGCGCTGCCGCCCCAGTTGATGATGCTAGCGCTCAGATTGAGCTGCTCGGCGTTGCCGAATACATTGCGATCGGTCCACGTGGCACCGCCGCTGCCTCCCAGGTCGCTCGAATACGCCGCCGTCAGACTGACCGCGTGGCGCTTGCGTTCCTGCACGTCGAAGGTGACCGGCAAGGTGTCGCCCTGGGCGTCGGCCTCCTTGGGCAGGCGCACCGAGATGCCGGAGAAAGTGCCCAGCGCCAGTAAATCGGAGCGGGCACGCTCGATCTTGCTCGGGCTGTACAGATCGCCCGGTCGCAATTTCAGCCGTTTTTGCACAAACGCTTCGTTCACGCGCTTCAATCCTTCGAAATGAATGCTGCCGAGCCGGTACACGGGACCGGCTGTGGCCTTGAAGCTCACGTCCAGCAGCGCATCGGGCGCATTCTGGTAGGCAATCGGGTCATCGAGCTTGGCGAATGCATGGCCTTCCTCCTGCATCGCGTCCAGCAGCCGTTGCCCGGCGGCCAGCACCGCAGAGGCCACAGCGGGTGCGCCGCTCTCCAGAGCAAACGCGGCACGCGCCCTGGCGCTGACCTCGCCGTCGATCGTGACGCGGCCCAGGTGATAGAGCGGCCCGGTCTCGACATTGATCTGCACCGGCGCATGACTGCCCGCGGGCAGCGCCTCAAGGGCAGCGGGCAAGCCGGAATCGTCCAGCACCCGGCCGGCAATGGTGATGCTCAAGCGCGATTCGTAATAGCCGAAACTCTCGAGCACCGTGCGTAGCCGCTCGTAATCCGCGCCCGCGCGGCCGACCAGCGCAAAGGGTCCCGCGGGCGCCGAGGTGCGCAGCGATTCCAGCTGCGAGCTGGCTTTCAGTTCGGCATCGAGCGCGCTGTGGCCCGTGGACTCGATGCGCAGCGTATAGGGTTGCGGATCGGCGGGCCGCGCCGCCGGCGCGATCAGCAACGCCGTGATCAGGATCAATGCCTTGAGCCGCATGGCGATAATATTCCGTGCTCCCCCAGCATGCCGGGCGTCAGCGCGCAGCGCAGTACGCGCCCGGCTCGGGGCTGCGTAGGACCGGCGCCTAATTGAGCGCCTGCTGCAGATCGGCCTTCAGGTCCTGCACGTCCTCGATGCCTACCGACAGGCGGCACAGCGTGTCGGTGATGCCCAGCGCCTCGCGGGCGGCGCGCGGCACGCTGGCGTGAGTCATGATCGCCGGATGCTCGATCAGGCTCTCGACGCCGCCGAGCGATTCCGCCAACGCAAACAACTGGCAGCGCTCCAGGAAGCGCTTCGAGTCCTCGAGCCCGCCGTTGAGCTCGATCGAAATCATGCCGCCGAATGCGCTCTGACCGCGCGGATCGCGCATCTGCGCCTTCGCCAGCGCGTGTTGCGGATGTGAGGCCAGCCCCGGGTAGTGCACCCGCCGCACCTTGGCATGCCGTTCCAGGAACGCTGCCAGTTCCAGTGCGTTCTCGCAGTGGCGCTGCATGCGCAGCGCCAGCGTCTTCAGGCCGCGCAATGCCAGGAACGAATCGAACGGTGCGGCCACCGCACCGACCGAGTTCTGCAGGAACGCCAGCCGCTCGGCCAGCTCGTCATCATCGCCGACCACCAGCACGCCATTGACCACATCGGAATGCCCGCTGAGATATTTCGTCCCCGAATGCATGACCACGTCGAAGCCCGCCGATAGCGGACGCTGCAGATACGGTGTGGCGAAGGTGTTGTCGGCCGCGGCCAGGACGTGATGCCGGCCTGCCATGGTGGCGATGGCGCCGATGTCGGCCAGCTTGAGCATCGGATTGCTGGGCGTCTCGACCCAGATCAGCCGCGTCTCCGGTCGGATCGCGGCCTGTACCTGCGCGATGTCGCGCATGTCGACGAACGAGAATTTGAGTCCCGCGGACGACTCACGCACGCGGGTGAACAGACGGCGGCTGCCGCCGTACAAATCATCCGAGGCGATCACGTG
>DATNNU010000264.1:0-2353 GCA_035601675.1 Steroidobacteraceae bacterium
AGCATCGAATCGCAAGCTTGCGCTGGCGGGCACCGGCGCGGGATCCTGCGCTGCCGCGGCCGGCGGCTGCGCTGGCCTGGTGTCCGCGAGCGCGCGCTCAATGCAGCGAAACACGCCATCGTGCACCGCACGGCTGTCGCGAAATCGCAGCTCGAGCTTGGTCGGATGCGCGTTGACGTCTATCTGGCGCGGATCGAGCGTCAGGTACAGCAAGTAGGCCGGATGACGGCCGTGATAGAGCACGTCGCGATAGCCCAGACGCACGGCATTGCCCAGCACGCGATCGCGCACCGCGCGCGCATTCACGAACCAGAATTGCAGATCCGCCTGGGCGCGCGCCGCGGTGGGAAGGCCGAGCCAGCCCGACAGCTTCAACGGACCGGCTGTGTCATCGATCGCCAGCGCGCTGGCGCGAAATTCCGCGCCGACAATGCGATCGACGCGTTGTTCGAACCCGGTATGCTCGTCCGCCACCGGCAGATCCAGAATTTCACGTCCGTTGTGCCGCAGACGAAACGCCACCGCCGGCTCTGACAGCGCCAGGCGTTCGACCTGGCGCAGGATGTGACCGAATTCGGTGCTCTCGCTGCGTACGAACCGGCGACGCGCGGGCACGTTATAAAACAGATCCCGTACCTCGACGCTGGTGCCAACCGGATGCGCCGCCGGTGCCAGCGCCGAGCGCAGGCCGCCCTCGACCTTCATTTCGTTGCCCTGCTGGCTGTCGCGGCTGCGCGAGAGCATTCGCAGGCGGGCCACCGAACCGATCGAGGGCAATGCCTCGCCGCGAAAGCCGAAACTTGCGATGCCTTCCAGGTCGTCCAGGGTCGCGATCTTGCTGGTGGCGTGACGCTCGATCGCCAGCGCGAGATCGGCCGCATCCAGGCCGCAGCCGTCGTCGCGCACGCGGATCAGTGAAAGGCCGGCCCGCTCGATCTCGATCTCGATGCGCCGCGCGCCGGCATCGAAAGCATTCTCGATCAGTTCTTTGACGACCGAAGCGGGCCGCTCGATGACCTCCCCGGCCGCGATCTGATCGATCAGATTGGCAGATAGAACGCGTATCGGCATGCGCTGAAAGCCCACGGGTAGCCACGGCCACGAAGGTCCGCAGTGTACACACAGGGGCTACTCAGGGCGCACGCGCCCCACGCCCATGCGCGCCAGTTCGGCGTGCTTGTCGATCCACTGGTGTTTGAGCGCACCGGCGACGTGCAGCAGCAGCAGACCTAACGTGAGCCACCCACCGGCTTCATGCACGCCGACAAACCAGTCATGCATGGCCTTCTGATACGGATCCTGCCAGCGCGAGATGAAGCCGAGCGGCGGCACCTGCAGCGGTCCGAGCAGCTCGATCCCATGTCCCGGGCGCGCCGGGTGCGCCGGGTGCGCCGGGTGCGCCGGGTGCGCCGAGAGAATCGCCCACCCGATCAATGGCATCGAGAGCATCATGACGTACAGTGCGTAATGCGCCACATGCGCCAGTCTGCGCTCCCAGGCGGCCATGTCCGAAGAAAACGGTGGCGGCCGATGAGTAATGCGCCATGCCACCCGCAGCACCGACAGCAGCAGCACCAGGAATCCGGCCGCGGCGTGCGTGCGCACCAGCAGGAACCGAATGGATTGCGGAAAGCTCTCCATGACCGAGCCCAGCATCAGGTTGAAAATGATCAACGCCGCGATGGCCCAATGCAACGTGATCGCGACCGAGCTGTACCGTAATCGGACGCTGGCGCCCGGCACGAGGTTGAAGGCCCGGGCGCGCGGGCTTAGAAGCCGCTGCGCGCGAGCTCAACGCCGTTGTCTGTGCCCTCGCCGTGACTGCGGGCGTACTGCGTGCCGTCGGGCGGGAATTTACGAAAATAGCTGTCGATGCCGCTGAAGATGGCATCGGCCAGGCGTTGCTGCTCGGCCGGCGCGCGCAGCTTGCGCTCCTCGCTGGCGTTGGAGATGTACGCCGTCTCGACCAGCAGCGAGGGCATGTAGGGCGACTTGAGCACCACGAACGCCGCCTGCTGCACTTCGCGCTTGCGCACGGCGCCGACGCGATCGAGCGCGCCCAGTACGCGGTCCGCCGCCTCGACGCTCTGCCCAATGTTCGCGCTCTGCGCCAGATCGAGCACCACCGAGCGCACGTCCGGCCGCTGCTCGGACAGCGAGATGCCACCTTTCAGATCGGCGGCGTTCTGCTGCTCGGCCAGCGTTCGCGCCGCCTCGCTCGAGGCGCCGCGCTCGGACAGGATATAGACCGATGCACCCGAAACCCCGCGGTCGCGCACCGCGTCGGCGTGGATCGAGACGAACATCTTGGCGTGCGCGGCTTCCGCTCGCTGCATGCGATCGCGCAGCTCGA
>DATNNU010000265.1:0-4984 GCA_035601675.1 Steroidobacteraceae bacterium
GTCCGGTCCGCCGCGCCCATGATCGACCGCGTTTTCAACCAGCGGCTGCAGCAGCAGCGATGGAATCGCCAGCCGCGCCGCCGCCGGGTCGACCGCAATGTGTACGTGCAGCCGTTCGCCAAAACGTGCCTGCTGCACGGCCAGATACGCCTCGATGCCGGCGATCTCCGTACTCACACTCACCCAGCGCTGCTTACTGGTCTCCAGCGCGTGCCGCAGGAAGTCGCCCAGGCGCGCCAGCATGGTGGTCGCGCGGGCCGGATTCTGGTCGACCAGCTCGGCTATGGTGTGCAGGGCATTGAACAGAAAATGTGGTTGCAGTTGCGCCGAGAGCATGGCCATGCGTGTGTTGGCGTACTCCATCGACAGGCTGGCGCTGCGCAGTGTTTCCCGATGGTATTCACGCGCGACTTTCACCAACGCCACCAGCACCAGGCCCAGCGCATATCTGGGCACCGACAGGCGCAGCGCCCACGCCCAGTCCGAGTATGTCCATTGAAAGCTCTGCAGATGCTTCAGGTTGTCGCGCAGCTCTTCCGTGAGACCGTCGACGGCGGCCGCGGCCAGATAGTACGCCGCGGGCGCGCAGCGCACGAACGCCAGAGCCAGGAAAATCTGAATCGCAATCACCCGCGCCCGGGCATACGGGCCCGCAGGCCATCCCTGTGCCAGCGCCACCCGGTAGACGCACGCCGCCATGACGAATTGCAGCGCAAAGCTCAGCGCGCGCGCCGGTGAGGTCGGCACGTATTCACCCTCCATCATGGTGCCGCTGGCGTGCCAGAACGCGACTATCTCGATGACTGCGACCACCGCCCAGAACAGCCCGCCGACAGTCCATATCAGCGGCCATACATTGCCGCTGTCGGGGCTCCCCGTTCGCTGCCGTGTCATGCAGAGGAGTCTAGGTGAGCGCCGCAGAAGATACCAACGAGGGTGAGCAGGCGAGGCACAGGCGGGTCCAATTCGGGCGCGAGCGGGACGGACAGGCTGTGACCGACGCCGGCCTCGAGCGTTGCGCGCAATCCTCGCCCGCCGACACGGCCATCGGCATGATCGCCACCGGCGCCTTCATTGCACCGCATCTACCCTGCGATATGCCGCGCGCACGGCAGCGCCAGCGCGCTAGCCGGCGACCGTTGAGCGCGGATTGATCGGCAGGCTGCTGCCGGTCATGATGCGGCATGCTCCTACCTGAGTTCGATGTTGACGAATCTCGCTGGAGTGAGGTCAGCCAAGCCCCGACGCCGGAGCGTGGGCTGGCGGTCGCCGCGGCGCTGCGCATGCTGTTACCCGCTGACTGTGTGCTCAGCCGCGACGAGGAACTGCGCCCCTACGAATGCGACGGGTTGTCGGTGTTCCGCCAGCAGCCGATGCTGGTGGTGCTGCCGCGCACCGAGACCGAGCTGCGCGCGGTGCTGCGCGAGTGCTGCCGGCTCGAAGTGCCGGTGGTGGCGCGCGGCGCCGGCACCGGCCTGTCGGGCGGAGCGATGCCGCATGCTGCCGGCGTCGTGCTGTCGCTGGCGCGCTTCAGCCGCATTCTCGAGATCAATCCTGCCGCGCGCATCGCGCGCGTCCAGCCCGGCGTGCGCAACCTGGCGGTGTCCGAAGCCGCCGCGGCGTACGGGCTGTTCTACGCGCCGGACCCCTCTTCTCAGATCGCCTGCACCATCGGCGGAAACGTCGCCGAGAACTCCGGTGGCGTGCACTGCCTCAAGTACGGTCTGACGCTGCACAACGTGCTCGGCCTGCGCGGCTGCACCATCGATGGCGAGCCGATCGAGCTCGGCGGCTGCGCGCTCGATGCGCCCGGCCTCGACCTGCTGGCGCTCAGCATCGGCTCGGAGGGCCTGCTGCTGATCGTGACCGAAGTTATTCTCAAGCTGCTGCCGAAGCCGGAACTGGCTCAGGTGGTCATGGCCTCATTCGACGATGTCGGTAAGGCTGGCGAGGCCGTCGCGGCGATCATCGCCACCGGCATCATCCCGTCGGGCCTGGAGATGATGGACCGCAAAGCGACCGCGGCGGTCGAGCCGTTCGTCAACGCCGGCTACGATCTGGGCGCCGAGGCGATCCTGCTGGCCGAGTCCGACGGCACGCCCGATGCCGTCGCCGAGGAGGTGGGCGCGATCGAGCGCGTGCTGCAAGCCGCCGGCGCCACCGCCATTGCGGTGTCGGGCTCGGAGGCCGAGCGCCTGCGCTTCTGGTCCGGCCGCAAGAACGCCTTCCCCGCCGCCGGCCGTATTTCGCCCGACTACTACTGCATGGACGGCACCATCCCGCGAAACAAGCTCGGACACATGCTCAAGGCCATCGAGCAGATGGAACACCAGTACGGCCTGAAGTGCATGAACGTGTTCCACGCCGGTGATGGCAACCTGCACCCGCTGATCCTGTTCGACGCCAATCGGGCCGGCGAATGGGAGCGCGCCGATCGCTTCGGTGCCGACATTCTGGAGCTGTGCGTGCAGCTCGGCGGCACCATCACCGGCGAGCACGGTGTCGGCGTGGAGAAGCTCAACTCGATGTGCGTGCAATTCTCGCCGGCCGAGCGCGCCGCGTTCTTCTCAGTCAAGCGTGCCTTCGATCCGCCGGGGCTGCTCAATCCGGGCAAGAGTATCCCGACGCTAGCCCGCTGCGCCGAGTATGGCCGCGTGCACGTGCGCCACGGCCAATTGCCGCATCCCGATCTGCCACGGTTCTAGATGGACGCCGCGCTTCACGAGCTGCGCCATCGAGTGATGGATGCCGATGGCGCGCACACACCGTTGCGGCTGCGCGGCGCCGGCACCAAGGATTTCTACGGCGAGCGCTGCGAGGGCACGCTGCTGGATATGCGCGGCTACTCCGGCGTGATTGATTACGAGCCTTCGGAGCTGGTGATCACAGCGCGTTGCGGCACTTCACTGTCCGAGGTCGAGAGCCTGCTTGCGCAACACCAGCAGTTTCTGGCCTTCGAACCGCCCGCCTTCGGCGGCGATCCGACCATCGGTGGTGTCATCGCCGCCGGGCTGTCCGGACCGCGGCGCTTCCAGGCCGGTGCCGCACGCGATTTCGTGCTGGGCGCAGTACTGCTGTGCGCGCGGGGCGAGCTGCTGCACTTTGGCGGTAAAGTCATAAAAAACGTCGCCGGCTTCGATCTGTCCCGCCTGCTTTGCGGCTCGCTCGGCATTCTCGGCGCGATCACCGAAGTGTCGCTGAAGGTGCTGCCGCTGCCGCGCCTGGAGCAGACCCTGGGTTTCCAGATGCAGGCACATGATGCCCTGCTGGCATTCAACCGCTGGGCGGGCCAGCCGCTGCCGATTTCCGCGACCGCCTGGTGCGACGGCCACGCCTGGGTGCGCTTATCCGGTGCCCCCTCGGCGCTGCGCGCCGCTCGCCAGCGCCTCGGCGGTGAAATGCTGGAGGCAGCCGCAGCCGGCCCGCTGTGGTGCAGCCTGCGCGATCAGACGCATGCGTTCTTCAGCCAGGCGAGCACGCTGTGGCGACTGTCGCTGCCGTCCACCGCGGCACCGATCGCGGCCACGGGAACGCAACTGATCGAATGGGGCGGAGCGCTGCGCTGGTGCGCCAGCGATCTGCCCGCCGCCGACATGCGGGCACTCGCCGTGGCCGCTGGCGGCAGCGCGTTGCACTGGCGCGGCGGCACCGCGGGCGCACGATTCCATTCGCTTTCCCCGGCCGTGCTTCAGATACACCGCCGGCTCAAGTCGCGCTTCGACCCGCACGGCATCTTCAATCCGGGCCGGCTGATCGCGGATCTGTAAAGGCGACGATGGAAACCAAGCTCGCGCATTGGATCAAGGGCACCCCACAGGGCGATACCGCCGACGATATCCTGCGCGCCTGCGTGCACTGCGGCTTCTGCAATGCAACCTGTCCCACCTACCAGCTGCTCGGCGATGAACTCGACGGTCCGCGCGGACGCATCTACCAGATCAAGCAGGTGCTCGAGGGCACGCCGGCCACACGCAGCACACAGCTGCATCTGGATCGCTGCCTGACCTGTCGCAACTGCGAGACCACCTGTCCATCGGGCGTGGACTACGGACATCTGGTGGATATCGGCCGCGCGGTCGTCGAATCCCAGGTGCGGCGTCCCGTTAATGAACGCCTGCTGCACTGGCTGCTGCGCGAAGCACTGACACGGCGCGGGCTGTTCGGCGCTGCGCTCGCCATCGGCCGCGCACTGCGCTTCGCGCTGCCGCAGCGGGTGCGCACCAAGCTCGGCGAACGCCGCGCCCCCGGCGCCTGGCCGCGCCGCGTGCATGCCCGCAAGGTGCTGCTGCTCAACGGCTGCACACAGCCGGCGATGGCGCCGTCGATCGATGCCGCGACCGCGCGCGTGCTGGACGCAATTGGCGTGCAGGTGCTGGTCGATGCGCGCTCGGGTTGCTGCGGCGCCATCCGCCATCATCTGCACGACCCGCGCGGCGCGCTGGGCGATGCGCGGCGCAATATCGATGCCTGGTGGCCGCAACTCGAATCCGGCGCGGTCGAGGCGATCGTGATCAATGCCTCGGGCTGCGCGATGATGGCCAGGGAATACGCATGGTTGCTGCGCGCCGATCCGGCTTACGCCGCTAAGGCGCGCCGAGTCAGCGACGCCACGCGCGACCTGGTCGAGTTCCTCGGCCCGCAATTGCCGCTGCTGCGTCGCTGTGCCCGTTCTCCCACCGTGAGACGCGTTGCCCTGCAGAAGCCCTGCACGCTGCAGCACGGCCTGAAACTCAAGGACAACGTCGAGCAGCTGCTGAGCGCGCTCGGCGCGCAGCTGCTGCCGGTGAACGAGCCGCATCTGTGCTGCGGGTCGGCCGGAACCTATTCACTGCTGCAGCCGCAACTGGCGCTCGAGCTGCGCGAGCGCAAGCTTAGCCACCTGCTGCAGGGGCAACCGGAGATCATTCTGTCCGCCAACATCGGCTGCATGGCGCATCTGGCCGGCGGCACGGTGCTGCCGGTGTGGCACTGGATAGAATGGGTC
>DATNNU010000266.1:0-2627 GCA_035601675.1 Steroidobacteraceae bacterium
CGAGGGCGCTACCGATGCGTGGTACATACAGATCGGTGCTGGCCGACATCAGCAGCAGCCGATCGCCGCGCGTGCGATGCATCGCGATCGCAGCCAGTGCTTCCGCGTACAGTGCTTGAGGCAGCAGCGCGGCGACGAAGCGCTCGGCCCAGCGCGCAAGGCTCTCGCGTTTCGCGCCGCCGAGCAGTGCGTGAATCACTGCCCCCTTTAAGGCGCCGCGATCGCCAGTGAATACAAAGCCCACTGCCGCCGGCAGCGCCAACAGCGTACGCGGCACTCGCCAGGGATGGCGCCACAGAAAGCCCCATAAGAAAGGCCCGAAGGTGTCATGCCGCGTGATCGTGCCGTCGAGATCGAATACCGCCAGGCTGCCGCTGTTCAAGGCGCGCGCTCAGGCGGCCGCGTTCAGGCCGCGCGGCTCTGGCCGGCGAGCTGGCGCAGCACGAACGGCAGGATGCCGCCGTGGCGGAAGTACTCGCGCTCCTTCGGCGTATCGATGCGCACGCGCACTTCGAAGCGGATCGGGCTGGCGCCGGCCGGCGTGGCGATCACGAGCGCGCTGCGGGCGTCGATACCGTTGAAGCCGGTGATCTCGTAACGCTCGCGGCCGTTGAGTCCGAGTGACTGGGCGTTGCGGCCATCGATGAACTGCAGCGGCAGCACGCCCATGCCGATCAGGTTGGAGCGGTGGATGCGCTCGAAGCTCTCGGCGATGACGGCGCGCACGCCGAGCAGCATGGTGCCCTTGGCGGCCCAATCGCGCGAGGAGCCGGTGCCGTATTCCTTCCCGGCGATGATGATCAGCGGCGTCTTATCCGCCTTGTAGCGCATCGCTGCGTCGTAGATGCTCATCTGCTCGGCGGTCGGCAGATATTCGGTGATCCCGCCTTCGGTACCGGGCAGCAGCAGATTGCGCAGCCGGATGTTGGCGAAGGTGCCGCGCATCATCACTTCGTGGTTGCCGCGGCGCGCACCGTACTGATTGAACTCGCCCGGCGGTACGCCCTGTTCCATAAGATAGCGCGCCGCCGGACTGCTGCTGGCGATGTTGCCGGCCGGCGAGATATGGTCGGTAGTCACCGAGTCGCCGAGCAATGCCAGTGCGCGTGCGCCGGCGATCGCGCCGACCGCCGGGGGCAGCATGGTCATGCCGTCGAAGTAGGGCGGATTCTTGACGTAGGTCGACTTCGGATCCCAGGCGTAGATCTTGCCCGCCGGCACCGTGATTGCCTGCCAGCGCTCATCGCCGGCAAACACGCTGCCGTAGTTGCGGCGGAACATGTCGGAATTGATATTGCGTTGCACGTAGTCGGCCACTTCGGCCGGTGGCGGCCAGACGTCGCGCAGGTACACCGGCTTGCCGTCGGCGCCGCTGCCGAGCGGTTCGTTGTTGAGGTCAACGTTGAGCGAGCCGGCGAGCGCGTAGGCGACCACCAACGGTGGCGAGGCCAGGAAGTTCATCTTGACCTCGGGGTGCACGCGGCCGTCGAAATTGCGATTTCCGGAGAGCACCGAGCAGCCGATGATGTCGCCGGCCTTGATGGCGGCGGAGATTTCGGGCTTGAGCGGACCGGAATTGCCGATGCAGGTGGTGCAGCCGTAGCCGACCAGGTTGAAGCCGACGCTGGCGAGCGGATCGAGCAGCCTGGCTTTCTCCAGATAGTCGGTGACCACGCGCGAGCCGGGCGCAAGGCTGGTCTTGACCCAGGGCTTGGCGCTCAGACCGAGGCGGTGTGCGTTGCGCGCCAGCAGTCCGGCGGCGATCAGCACATACGGGTTGGAAGTGTTGGTGCAGCTGGTGATCGCGGCGATCAGCACCGCGCCGTCGCGCAGTTCGAACGACTTGCCGTCGACGCTGACCGGCGCCTGGCCGGCGGCAGACGGATTCTTGCGGCTGCGTTCCTCGGCCATGCGCGCGTGATGCTTGCGGTAGGTGTCCTTGGCAATGCGCAGTGGTACCCGGTCCTGCGGCCGGCTGGGGCCGGCGAGGCTGGGCTCGACGCTGCTCAGGTCAAGTTCGAGCACATCGGTGTAGTCGGCGGGCGCGGCGCCGTCGAGGCGCCACAAGCCCTGGGCGCGCGCGTAATCTTCGACCAGCTGAATCAGCTGCGCCGGTCGGCCCGACAGGCGCAGGTAGCGCAGGGTTTCTTCGTCGATCGGAAAGATGGCGCAGGTGCTGCCGAATTCGGGCGACATATTGCCGATCGTGGCGCGATCGGCCAGCGGCAGGTTCGCCAGGCCATCGCCGAAGAATTCGACGAATTTGTCCACCACGCCGTGCTTGCGCAGCTGCTCGGTCACGGTCAGCACCAGATCGGTCGCCGTCGCGCCCGGCTTGAGGCTGCCGGTCAGTTTGAAGCCGATGACCTGCGGGATCAGCATGGTCACCGGCTGACCGAGCATGGCGGCCTCGGCCTCGATGCCGCCGACGCCCCAGCCGAGCACGCCAAGGCCGTTGATCATGGTGGTATGGGAATCGGTGCCGACCAATGTGTCCGGGTAAGCCTGGCGGTGGCCGCCAGCGGTGTGTTCGAACACCACCCGCCCGAGGTACTCGAGATTGACCTGGTGCACGATCCCAGTGTTGGGCGGCACCACTTTGAAATTGCGAAACGCCGACTGGCCCC
>DATNNU010000267.1:0-6418 GCA_035601675.1 Steroidobacteraceae bacterium
GATGCCTATACGCCTGGCGGCGTCGGCGGCAAACGGCCCGACCGCTCGGTGATCGTGTACGCACAACGCGCGCGCGAGGCCTACCGCGACGTGCCGATCGTAATCGGCGGCATCGAGGCATCGCTGCGACGCATCGCGCATTTCGACTATTGGTCGGAGAAGGTGCGCCGCTCGATCCTGCTCGATGCGAAGGCGGATCTGCTGGTCTATGGCAACGGCGAGCGAGCGATCATCGAGATCGCCCGGCGGCTTGCCGCCGGCGAGCGAATCGAGCACATCCGCGATATCCGCGGCACCTCGTTTGTCCGCGACAGCGGTGCCGAGCAGTGGATCGAGATCGACTCGACGCACCTGGATGCGCCCGGAGCGCTCTGGCCGCCGGTCGATCCGTATGCGATGAGTTCGAAGCAGAGCCAGCCCGCGCCACAGGATGCGGCCGCGGTCACCGACGCTGCGCAGGTGGTGCGCTTCGTGCGCAGCGTGCGCAACGCCGATCGCGAACGCAGCGTCATCCGCATGCCCTCGTACGAGCAGGTCGCGAGCGATCCGGTGCTGTACGCGCATGCCTCGCGCATTCTGCACATGGAATCCAACCCGGGTAACGCCCGCGCGCTAGTGCAGCGGCACGGCAATCAGGAGGTTTGGCTCAATCCGCCGCCTATTCCGCTGACTACCGAAGAGATGGACTGGATCTACGACCTGCCGTTCCAGCGCCGCCCGCACCCGTTCTACGGCGACGCCAATATTCCCGCCTACAAGATGATTCGTTTCTCGGTAGCAATCCAGCGCGGCTGCTTCGGCGGCTGCACCTTCTGCTCGATCACCGAGCACGAGGGCCGCATCATCCAGAGCCGCTCGGAACACTCGGTGCTGCGCGAGATCGAAAAGATCCGTGATCAGGTGCCGGGATTCACCGGCGTGATCTCCGATCTCGGCGGCCCGACCGCCAACATGTACCGCCTGGCCTGCAAGAGCCGCGAGATCGAAAGCGCCTGCCGCCGGCCATCGTGCGTCTACCCGGGCATCTGTCCGAATCTCAACACCGACCATGCGCCGCTGATCGAGCTGTACCGCAAGGCGCGCGCGCTGCCCGGCATCAAGAAAATCCTGATCGCGTCGGGCGTGCGCTACGACCTCGCGGTCGAATCGCCCGAGTACGTGCGTGAACTCACCCAGCACCATGTCGGCGGCTATCTGAAGATCGCGCCGGAGCACGTGCGCGAAGGACCGCTGTCGAAGATGATGAAGCCGGGAGTGGGTTCCTACTATAAATTCAAGCAGCTATTCGACCGCTATTCGAAAGAGGCAGGTAAGGAGCAATACCTGATTCCGTATTTCATCGCGGCGCATCCGGGCACGACCGATGAGGACATGCTCGAGCTGGCGCTGTGGCTCAAGCGCAATGGCTTTCGCGCCGATCAGGTGCAGGCGTTCCTGCCATCGCCGATGGCCACCGCGACCGCGATGTACCACAGCGGCAGGAACCCGCTGAAGCGCATTTCGCGCATCAGCGAGGCGGTCATCATTCCGAAGGGTCTGCGTGTGCGACGACTGCACAAGGCCTTTCTGCGCTACCACGATCCGAACAACTGGCCGCTGCTGCGCGAGGCGCTGCGGCGCATGGGGCGCGCCGATCTGATCGGCCGCTCCCGGCTGCAGCTGGTGCCCGCGTATCAACCGCCCGCCGCCGTAGCGCAGCCGTCCGGCACGCGGCCGTCCACTGCGAAGGGCACGCGGCCGATTCGTACCCAGCACACCGGCCTGCCGCGCGTACCGACACGGCTGCCGGCTCGCAAGACGCAGCGCGATCGACACTGAGCGATGCAGGCTGAGGCCAGGCGCTTCTGTCAGCTCGCGGCCGCGCTGCTCGCACTCGCAACGCTCATCGGCGCCGTCGGCGCGCATGCGCTCAAAGGCAGCCTGAGCGCGGATCGCTACGATGTGCTGCAGACCGCGGTGCACTATCAATTCTTCCATGCGCTGGGACTGATGGCGCTCGGCGTGCTGCTCGATCGCCAGCCGCGGCGTGCACTGCGTACCGCCGGCTGGCTGTTGTTCGCCGGAGTGCTGCTGTTCTGCGGCAGCCTGTATCTGATTCTCGCCGGAGCACCCCGCATGATCGGTGTGCTGACGCCGGTCGGCGGGCTGGCGCTCATCGTCGGCTGGTGCACGGCGGCAATCGCCCTCGGCAGCCACGCGACCGCTGACGATAACGCGTAGCAATCAGCGCGATGGACAAGGCGCGAGCTGGACAGGATTCGCGGGAACTTTGGCGGCGCTGGCTGCTGCCGGGACTGTCGCTGCTGGTGTTCGCCGGCGTCGCGTTCGCGCTGCACCGTGAACTCGAGCAGTTCCGCTTGTCGAATGTGCTGCTGCACCTGCGGGCGATTCCCGCATCGGCGATCGGCGCTGCAACGCTGTGCACTGCGGCGAGCTACTGGCTGCTGGGCTTCTACGATGTGCTGGCGCTGCGCTATCTCGGCAAGCCGATGGCGTACGGCAGGACGATGTTCACCGCATTCATCGCCTATTCCTTTGGTCACAATTTTGGCATCGCAGCGTTTACCGGCGGCGCGGTGCGCTACCGGCTGTATTCCTCGGCCGGCCTGAACGCCGCCGATGTGGCCACCGTCGCGGGCTTCTGCACCGTGACCACCGCGATCGGACTGGGCGCGCTCGCGGGCGTGTCGTTCGTGTTCGCACCTCATCCGGGCATGAACCCGCCGCATACGAGCCATCACATCGTGCAGGCGCTGGGCGTGCTGCTGCTGGCGCTGATCGCAGCGTATGCCCTGTGGTCGCTGGTCGGCCCGCGCAAGATCGAGCTGCGCGGCTGGGCGCTGCGTGCGCCGTCGCCGTCGGTGGCGATGCCGCAGATCCTGCTGGCGATCGTCGATCTGGGCCTGTCCGCCCTGGTGCTGTGGTTTCTTCTGCCCGCCGGCAGCGGCGTCGGACTGCTGGCCTTTGCCGGCGCCTATTCGACTGCCATTGTCGCCGGCGTCGTCAGCCACGTGCCCGGCGGCCTGGGTGTGTTCGAATCGCTGATCGTGCTGGCGCTGCCGAGCGTGCCGGCGGACCAGCTGCTCGGATCACTGCTGGCCTGGAGGGCGGTTTACTACGTGTTGCCGCTGCTGGTGGCGGCGTTGCTGTTCGGTGGCCAGGAGCTGCGGATTCAGCGCCCGGCGCTGGCGCGCATCGAGCAGCTGGCGGGGGCTTACATCGCGCCGATCGTGCCGCAAGTCAGCGGCGCGCTGGTGTTCCTGGCGGGCTTTCTGCTGCTGGTGTCGGGCGCAACACCGACGATCGATCAGCGCCTGTCGGTGCTGCGTGACATTCTGCCGCTGGTGGTGCTGGAGCTCTCGCACCTGGCCGGTAGCGTGATTGGCGTGGCACTGCTGATCCTGGCGCGAGCGCTGTTTCGGCGCCTCGCCGCGGCCTACCAGCTCACCGTGTGGCTGCTCGCGGCCGGCATGGTCACCTCGCTGCTGCGAGGTCTGGAGATCGAGCAGGCGTTGATCCTGGGGTTGGTGCTGCTGGTGCTGTGGCTCGGGCGGCGCGCGTTCTACCGGCCGGCGCAGATCCTGGCGCAGCGCTTTACGCCGATGTGGATCGTGAGTGTTGCCATCGTGATCTCGACCGCGGTGTGGATCGGCTTCTTCGCCAATCGGCACGTCGACTACTCGCACTCGCTGTGGTGGACATTTGCCTTCGAGGCCGACGCGCCGCGCATGCTGCGCGCCTCGCTGGTGGTGGTGCTGCTGGCGGCGGCGTTTCTGGCGATGAATCTGCTGCGTCCGGCGCGTCCCGAACCGGGCGTCGCCTCGGTGGAGGATCTCGCACGCGCACGCGGATTGATCGCGAGCTGCTCGCAGGCGCTGGCCAATGCGGTGTTGAGCGGCGACAAGCGCCTGCTGTTCAGCAATGCCGGCGATGCCTTCGTGATGTATCAGATCAACGGCCGCAGCTGGATCGCACTCGGTGATCCGATCGGCGCGCGCGAAGCGCAGGAAGAGCTGGTGTGGCGATTTCGCGAATTGTCGGATCGTCACGCCGGCTGGACCGTGTTCTACCAGGTCAGCGCCGAGCGCCTGCCGCTGTATATCGATCTGGGACTGGCGGTTATGAAACTCGGCGAGGAGGCGCGCGTGCCGCTGGCCGACTTCTCGCTCGAAGGCAGCGCACGCGCGGAGCTGCGCACGCAGCGCCGGCGCGCCGAACGTGATGGCGCCACCTTCGAAGTGCTGCAACCGCAGCAACTGCCGGCGTTGCTGCCGAAGCTGCAGGCGGTGTCGGATGCGTGGCTCGAGGACAAGGCGGTGGGGGAGAAGAGCTTCTCGGTCGGCGCGTTTTCGCAGGACTACATCGGTAGCTTTCCGGTGGCCGTGGTGCGCTGTGGCCAGGATCTGGTGGCGTTCGCCAGCCTGTGGATCGCCGGTACCGGCGAGGAGATCGCGGTCGATCTGATGCGCTTCGGTCCGGATGCGCCGCGCGGCGCGATGGATTTTCTATTCGTGGAATTGATGCTGTGGAGCCGCGCCCAAGGCTATCGCTGGCTCAATCTGGGCATGGCGCCACTTGCCGGTCTCGAACAGCACCCGCTGGCGCCCGCCTGGCACCGGGTCGGGAATTTCGTCTTCCGCTACGGTGAGCATTTCTACAACTTCGATGGGCTGCGCCGGTATAAGGCAAAATTCAATCCGGTCTGGGAATCCAAATACCTGGCCTCACCCGGGGGATTGGCGCTACCGCGCGTGCTGCTCGATATCTCGCTGCTGATCTCTGGTGGCGTCAAGGAACTGTTTGCAAAATGAAGCGGCAGGCGTTGGTGCCCGGCGCGAGCATCCGCTCGCGGTAGCGCTGCGCGCTGCCTTTGGCCGCCATCGCGACGCGGTACTGCAGGCGCCCACCGGTGCCGGCAAGAGCACGCTGGTGCCGCTGGCACTGCTGCAGGAACCGTTCCTCGACCGCCGCAAGATCCTGATGCTCGAGCCGCGCCGACTCGCGGCGCGCGCGGTGGCGGCTCGCATGGCGTCGCTGCTCGGGGAGCGCGTCGGCGACACGGTCGGCTATCGCATGCGCCTCGATACGCGCGTATCGCGTGCCACGCGCATCGAAGTGGTCACCGAGGGGGTACTGACGCGGCTGTTACAGGAAGACCCCGCGCTCGAGCAGGTCGCCTGCCTGATCTTCGACGAATACCACGAGCGCAGCCTTGCGGCCGACCTCGGTCTGGCGCTCGCCCTCGATGCCAGGCGCGAGTTGGGCGCTTCATTTCGAGTGCTGATCATGTCGGCAACCCTGGATGGTGAGCGCGTGGCGAGGCTGCTGGGCGACGCCGAGGTGGTATCAGTGCCGGGACGGGCATTTCCGGTGCAACTGCGCTACCTGGGACGCGCGCTGCCGCTGCTGCCGGCGGCGCCGGGCTGGTCCGGCGCCCGCTCTGCCGCCGCAGAATCGCTGGAACGCGTGGTCGCCTCGGCAGTACGCCGGGCGCTTGGCGAGACGGTCGGCGATGTGCTGCTATTCCTGCCCGGCACCGGCGAGATCCGGCGCGTCGAGAGCTTGCTGCTGGAAGCGGGATTGCCAGCGGATGTGAAGCTATTGCCGCTCTATGGCGACATGAGTGCGGCGGCACAGGACGCCGTGCTCGCACCGGCCGCAACCGGCAGCCGCAAGCTGGTGCTGGCGACCAATATCGCCGAGACCAGCCTGACGATTCCCGGAGTAACCGCGGTGGTGGACTCGGGTCTGGTGCGCCGTTCGCAGTTTGATCCCGCGACCGGCATGAGCCAGCTGGTAGTGTCGCGCATCTCGCGCGCGGCCAGCGAACAGCGCGCGGGCCGAGCGGGCCGCGTGGCGCCAGGTATCTGCTACCGGCTGTGGAGTGAAGGCGCGCACGCGAGCCTGGCGCCGGCGACCACGCCCGAGATTCTGGAAGCGGATCTTGCTCCGCTGGCGCTCGAGCTGGCGCGCTGGGGCGCCGACGATGTGGCGAAGTTGCAGTGGCTCGATGCGCCGCCGGCAGCGACGCTGCAGCAGGCGCGCGACTTGCTGGCGCGGCTCGATGCCCTGAACGCGCAAGGGCGCATGACCGCTGCCGGCCGTGACATGGCGCGTCTGCCGGTGCATCCGCGCCTGGCACATATGCTGCTGGCCGCACGCAGCCTCGACGCCGTCGAGCTCGCCGCGCAGCTGGCGGCCTTGCTGTCCGAGCGCGATCTGCTGCGCTCGGCGGCGGACCGCGCGCAGCACGATCCGGACATCCGCTCGCGCCTGGAGTTGCTGCGCGGTGCGTTGCGCGGCCAGGGCGGCGATCGCCATCTGCTGGAGCGCGTGCAGCGCGGGGCGCGGGCGCTGGAGGCCGCGGTGCGTGCACTGCCGGGCGCACAGCGCGCCGGCCGTAAGCCGGTGCCGCCAC
>DATNNU010000268.1:0-2637 GCA_035601675.1 Steroidobacteraceae bacterium
GCCGGGTTCATGCCAGGCGTCGGTCCAGCGCCTCGGACAGGTGCACCCGCAGGCGTTCGGCGGCGGCTGCGATTCATCCAGATAAAGGTCGGCGTAGCATTCGTCGGCGGCGATCAGAAAGTCGTAGCGCTCCGCCAGCTCGAGCGCGCGGCGCAGATACGCCGACGACAGCACCGCACCGGTCGGATTGCCCGGCGAGCAAAGAAACAGCAGCCGGCAGCGGCGCCAGAGCGCTTCCGGTACCGCTTCGAGATCGGGCACATAGCCGGTCGCGGCGGTGGTGTTGAGAAAGTAGGGTTCGGCGCCGGCCAGCAAGGCCGCACCTTCGTAGATCTGATAGAACGGATTGGGCATCGCGACCACAGCGCGCTCGCCCGGATCGATGACGGTCTGCACGAAGGCGAACAACGCTTCGCGGGTGCCGTTGACCGGCAGCAGCATGGTCTCGGGATCGAGTCTGGTGCGCGGCGGCAGCACCCGCCGTGCCAGCGCGGCCGCCATGGCCGCGCGCAGCGCCGGCAGGCCGCGCGTAGGCGGATAGCTGTCCAACTGGTTCAGGTTGGCGCGCAGCGCCTCGAGCACGAATGGCGGCGGTTCGTGGCGCGGCTCGCCGATGGACAGCGCAATCGCCGGCAGCGTCGCCGGTGGGCGCGCATCGGCCAGCAGTGCCCGCAGGCGCTCGAACGGATACGCCTGCAGCCGCTGCAGCGCCGGGTTCATGCCAGGCGTCGGTCCAGCGCCTCGGACAGGTGCACCCGCAGGCGTTCGGCGGCGGCGTCATCCAGCGGTCGCTGCTCCCGATCCGTCAGGTAGAACACGTCCTCGGCGCGCTCGCCGAGCGTGCTGATCTTGGCAGCGTGCAGATCGACACGCTCCTCCCACAGCACCTTGCCGACATCGCACAGTAGTCCGGGCCGGTCAGCGGCGGTGAGTTCGAGCACCGAACGGCGATTGCGTTCATCGACCGTGATGGCGATCTGCGTCGGCGTCTTGAACACGCGCATCTGTCGCGTGGCGCGTCGCGACACCGCCAGCGGCGCCTCCTCCGGGCGCTGCAGCGAGCCCCACAGCGCCTGCTCGATTTCCCTCAGCCGCTCGCGATCGGTGATCGCTGAGCCGTCGTCTTCCAGCACGTGGTAGGAGTCGAGCGAAAATCCGTTGCCCACCGGCGTGATGCGGGCATCGAGGATGTTGAGGCCGAGCTGGTCGAGCACCGCGGTGGCGCGGGCGAAGCCGTGGCGGCGGTGCGGCGCGTAGATCATGACCGCGGTGGTGCCGCGCTCGGTCTGCGACTCGACCGAGACCAGCGCTTCATCGGCGTTGGCATCCCCGGCGGCCAGCGCGCGCGTGTGGCGCGCGATTTCCTCGGCGCCGTGGCGCATGAAATACGCGGTCGGCAGCCGCGCCCAGGTGCGATCGATCGCCTCCGGCGACACACCCGAACCGCGCAGCAGCGCGCGTGCCGAGGCCTGGATCTCGCGCACCAGCTCGTCCTGATCGACCGGCGTCTCCAGACCGCGGCGCAGCGCCCGCTTCACGTACTCGTAGAATTCGTGGAACAGCGATGCCTTCCATGAATTCCACAGCTTCGGATTGGTGCCGCGCACGTCGGCGCAGGTCAGCACGAACAGATAGTCCAGGTGCACCTCGTCGCCGACCGTGCGCGCGAATGCGGTGATCACCGCAGGATCGCCGATGTCCTGTTTCTGCGCGGTCATCGACAGCAGCAGGTGATTCTTCACCAGCCACGCCACCAGGCGCGCGTCGTAGCGCGACATGCCCTGTTCGAGGCAGAAAGCCTCGGCGTCGACCGCGCCGAGATGCGAGTGATCGCCGCCGCGGCCCTTGGCGATATCGTGGAACAGCGCGCCCAGGTAGGCGATCTCGGGCTTGGACAGCTGCTGCATGATCGCCGACACCCGCGGCAGCTCGTGGTCGAATTCGCTGATCGCGAAGCGGCGCAGGTTGCTGACCACGAACAGCGAATGCGCGTCAACCGTGTAGGTATGGAACAAGTCGTACTGCATGCGGCCGATCACGCGCCCGAACGCCGGAATGTAGCGGCCGAGCACGCCGTAGTCGTTCATGCGCCGCAGCTCGTGCGTGACGCCGCGAGGCGCGCGCAGGATCTCGAGGAACAGGCGGTGATTGCGCGGGTTCTGGCGGAATTCCTCGTCGATGAGCCATAGATTGCGTACCACCGCGCGGATGGTGCCGGCGCGCACGCCGCGGATCTGCGGGTTCTGCTGCAGCAGCACGAACAGCTCGAGCAGCGCGGAAGGGTAGCGGCCGAACACGTCCTCATTGACCGCCTCCAGATAGTCGTTGTGCACCTGGAAGCGCGGATTGAGCGGTTGCGGCGGCTGATCGTCGCTCAGGATCGCCTCACGGAACAGCTGCAGCAGCAGCTCATTGAGCAGCGTGACGTCGATTATGGTGCGGTAGTAGCGCTGCATCAGCTGCTCGACCGCGAGCGTGTAGGAGGCATCCTCGTAGCCGAAGCTGCGCGCCAGCTTGATCTGGTAGTCGAACAGCAGCCGATCCTCATGACGGCCGGTCAGCACGTGCAGGCCGAAGCGCACCTTCCACAGAAAGGCCTGCGCCGCCGTCAGCCGGCGCAGTTCCGACGGCGTCAGG
>DATNNU010000269.1:0-5038 GCA_035601675.1 Steroidobacteraceae bacterium
TGTCGGTCATCACCCAGAGAAGATCTTGCCATCGGGACGCGTCCATATAAGCAGGCATGAGTGCCTCGACACCACCGACCGCATCGACGCCGCGTCCATCGCGGTGGGCTCGGCTGTTCAAGTCGGTCGCCGCGATCGAGCCCTACGAGGTCAAAGCGGTCGTTCTGAGCATGCTGTATTTCTTTTTTCTGTTCGGCAGCTACTCGGTGGTCAAGCCGGTGCGCGACGCCATGGGGACAATCTACGGTGTCGATCACTATCAACAGCTGTTTACGGCAACGCTGATCGCAAGCCTGCTATTCGCGCCGTTGTATTCGGGTCTCGCCGCGCGCATCAAACTGTCGAACTTTCTGCCGTGGGTTTACGGCTTCGTCGCCATCACAATTGTCGCCTTCTACGCGCTTTTTGTCGGCGTCAGCGGTCAGGATCGCTGGATCGCGGCCGCTTTCTTCGTCTGGGTCAGCACCTTCAACATGCTGATCATCTCGGTGTTCTGGACCTTCATGGCGGATATCTTCTCGCGCACCCAGGCCAAGCGCCTGTTCGGATTTGTCGCCGCGGGCGGCACTGTCGGCGGCATCGTCGGGCCCGCGATCGCGACCTTGCTCGCCAAGGGGCTGGGCAACAACAATCTGATGCTGATCTCGGCCGCGGGATTTGTGGTGACCGCCGTGCTGGTGCGCGTGCTGGCGCACGAAAAGCAGCGGCTGCTGGCAGCCGGGGTCGAAGTCCAGCCTACCAGCCTCGACCGTCGCCTGCCGGGCAATCCCTTCGACGGTTTCGTGCTGCTGCTGCGATCGCGCTATCTGCTGCTGCTGGCGCTGTTCCTGCTGGTGATGACCTGGATATCGACCATCGTCTATTTCCAGCTCGGAGATCTCATTACCAAGGCATTTACCAGTCGCGACGCCCGCACCCAGGCCTACGGCGAGATCGATCTGGCGGTCAACAGCATCGCGCTTATCATCCAGTTGTTCGGCTCCGGACGCATCATCGCGCGCTTCGGTGTCAAGGCCGGGCTGCTGCTCAATCCGATCATCATGGTGATCGCATTTCTGGCGATCGCGTTCTCGCCGGTGCTGCTGATCCTCGCCGGGATTCAGATCGTGCGGCGCGTGGCTGAATATGCGCTCGCCAAACCGACGCGTGAAATGCTGTTCACGGTGGTCGATCAGGAGAGCAGGTACAAGGCCAAGAATGTCATCGATACGGTGGTGTATCGATTTGGCGATTTCAGTAACGCCTGGGTCAGTTCCCTGATTCAGCCGCACGGCGTGACCGGACTGGCGATCTTCGGCATCGTCACTTCGGCGATCTGGTTCCCGATCGCCTATCTGTTGGGACGACAGTACGACAGCGTGCGCGGCGGCGAGCTGGTCGGCAATGCGGCCAAGCCGGCTCCGCGAGGCGAGGATTAGTGGGCGTCGTGCGCCTCAGTGCCAGCCATTGCTGCGCGCTTTCGCTTCGGCCGCCGCATTCAGCGGCTCGCCACTGATACGTTCGTTGACTGCCTGCAACAGCGCAGGCGGTAGGTTCGACGCGGCCATGCGCAAATTCTGTCCGTTGCCGGTGGCGCCGGGGCCCTCGGCTCCGACCAGGTTCAACACCTGCCATTGCTCCTGTTCCCGACAGGCCATGCCCGCGAGCGAGCGGCTGCCGCTGAGGGCGAAGGTGCGGCAGTAACTGCCGCTCCTGGCCCTGAAAGTCAGTCCGATGCGCACCTGCACGCCGGACGGGGCGCTGCCGGCGAGCTGCTCGTTCAACTCACGTGCAAGAGCGCCGCGCGCCAGCAGCGAGCCGTCGTGGAATTCCGTCAGGGCGCCGGGCGCCGACAGGCGCTGAATCAAAACACCCACCACCAGTCCAACCACCAGGCTGGCCGCGATGCTGTAACGGCGCACTTTCATCTGGCGCTGGCCGTTGCCGCGACGCGCGCGTTGCGCGCGAACGCGGGCCAGATCGATCACCTGAGCGGGACCCGACGGCGCGCCGAGCTTGGCGGCCTGCGCCAGGCGTTGCGGCACGGCTTCCTGCAGTACGCCGTCGAAGGCGTCGCGCAGCCGACCGCGCAGGGCGCGCTGTTGCGCGACGCGTTGCGCCAGCTGCGTATCCTGCGCGATCGCCTGTTCGACGCGCGCTCGCTCGGTGCCTTCGAGCTCACCGTCGACATAGGCGGCCAATATCTCGTCCGGAATAATCATGCGCTATCTCCCGGCCCCAGCAACTGCTGCAGCGCCTGGCGTCCGCGCGCGAGTCGGCTGGTCAGCGTCCCCATCGGAACCCCGATAATCTGCGCCGCTTCCTTATAGGGCAAGCCCTCGATGAGCACCAGCGCCACCGCCAGGCGCTGGTCCTCCGGCAGGCACGCCAGCGCCTGGTCAACCGACAGGGTGCCGCTGGCGTCGCCCCGATGGTCGGCAACCGCCTCGGCCTGCTCGGCCCCCTCGAACGTGCGCTCGCGGCGTGCCCGCGAGCGCAGCTCATCGATCCAGGCATGCTTAACAATGGTGTAGAGCCAGCTGTCAAGCCGTGTATCCGACTGCCACTGCTCGAGATGAGTGAGTGCGCGCTCGAGCGCCCCTTGCAGCAAATCGTCGGCATCATGAGCGTTTCGAGTCAGGCTGCGCGCGAACCGGCGCAACTTCGGCAGCAGCTCGATGATCCGGCTTTGCAGCAGATCGGCCGGGCTGCTCATGTCTCTCTGGTGAAACGCGCTGGGGTGGGGGGTTCTTCCATGGAGCGGCAAAGATTTATTTCGTGAGCGGGCGCGAAACGCAGCCGGGCGTTCGTTTGAGGCAATGCTAGCATCGTTACCGACGGACGTAGCGCTATGACACTTCGCACCGCAGCCAGGCTGTTCGCACTCGGCTGTGCTGCCCTGACGGGCAGTGCGCCGGCACAGATCAATCTGCCCCCGGTGCGCTTGCCGCAGTTGCCCGCCAGCGGGCTGACCAGTCCGATTGAGCAGTCGGCCGCCGGCGCCGCTAATCTGGGCTCGGCTGTGCTCACGTCGCTGCGCCGCGCGACCGGCCAGAATCTGATCCGACAGAATCGGCAGCTGATCGAAGCCGATCCTAAGGGCGAGCCCATGCTGCGCGGCCAGCTGCTCGCGCTCGATCTGAGCGCCGAGGCACTCGAGCGCATCGTTGCAGCAGGTTTCGTGCGCGTGAGCGGGCAGCGGCTCGAAGCCGCCGACACCAGTATCGATGTGTTGCGCGCGCCGCACGGCATGTCGACACGGCGCGCGCTGCGCGAACTGCGTGGCCTCGAGCCCGGTGCGGTGTTTGATTACGATCATATCTATGGCGACAGCGTGTCGGCCATCGGTGCGGCTAGGTCCACGCCGGAGACGGCGGACACTGCGCCGGCGCCGGATGGCCGCGGCGAACACCGCAACAATGCGCGCGTCGGCCTGATCGATGGCGGCGTGCAAGTCACCCATAGCGTATTTCACGGTATCCCGATCGAGGTGTCGGGCTGCGCCGGGCAACCGGTAGCGAGCATGCACGGCACCGCGGTCGCCTCGCTGCTGGTCGGCGACGCGGCACCGTTTCGTGGCGCGGCACCAGGCGCACGGCTCTACGCCGCCGATGTCTACTGCGGCCAGCCGACCGGCGGGGCGGTCGATGCGATCGCTGCGGCCTTCGGCTGGTTGCACGCGAATCAGGTCGCGGTCATCAACATCAGCCTGGTGGGACCGGACAATCTGATCCTGCGACAGGTCGTCAAGCAGATGATCGCGCGCGGCCACATCATCGTCGCGGCGGTCGGCAATGACGGTCCCACGGCACCGCCGCTGTATCCAGCGGCGTATCCGGACGTGGTCGGTGTGACCGCCGTTGATGCGCACCGCCGTGCGCTGATAGAGGCCGAGCGCGGTAGCCAGGTCGAATTTGCCGCTCCCGGCGCCGACATGGCGGCCGCGAGCTACCCCGAGGGCTATAGCGTGGTGCGCGGAACCTCGTTTGCCGCACCGCTGGTCGCCGGTTTGCTGGCACCGCGTTTGATGGCGCCGGATCGTGAGGCAGCGCGTGTGGCGATCGAATCTCTGGCGCGTGAGGCGATTCATCTGGGCGCCAGAGGACGCGATGCAACCTACGGGCTGGGCCTGGTGGCGCAAGATCTGCGCGTGGCACCTGACATAATGCAGGCACACCGGGAAAGGCAATAGTTGGCCAGGGAAGAAAATCGGTTGCGGATTCGTTGTGCTCTGTGAAGGTCGCTATCTGCTGCGGCCATAGCTGGAGCAAGGCACATGAATACGAGTCATCTTCGCGCCGCATTGGCGGCGACAGCGATTCTGGGGTTGAATTCCGTGGCGCAGGCCGGACTGCTTGGCGGCGGCGCCAGCGGCGCACTGGCAGGCGGCCTGAACGGCGGCCTGAACGGCAGCCTCAGCGGCAACAGCATGGGAAGTTTCGGCAGCCTCGCAGGCAATGCGGCCGGCGATGTAAGCGGAAGCGCCAGCGCCAATGCCGGCTCGGCAGCCAAAGCGGCACATCGAGAGGCGGGCGCCGCGCGTGATACCTCGACGAAGGCGGCCACTACCGCCAAGTCGGCGGCCGCGACGACGGCGAGCACGGCCGCCGGCGCGACGCAGCCGGCGCAGGTGAGCGGCGGGGCCCAGGCCGCTATCTCAGGCGCCCAGGCGGCGACCAATGCCGGGGGGGCGGTCAGTAACGGCAAAGCGGGCGATTCCTCCTCGGCCGGCAGGTCGAGCCCCGGCGCACAGTCGACGCCGTCAGCGCCGTTGGGACCGCAGCCGAGTGTGTCGGCGAATGGCGCGCTATCGGGCGCCAGCACGGTCGAGCCTTCGGCCTCTGCCAATGCGGGCGGTTCGGTGAATAACTGATGCGACTTGCCTGCGCGTCACCGAGGGCGCGCATTGATGCCGACACGACGGCGGGAGATGGTCCCGCCGTCTTCAATTGCAGATGCGCGCTGCGCGGCAGCTGCCGTAGCATCGCGCCATGTCTAGCCAGCACACGCGCCCTGATCAATCCGCAACCGGGACGGTGCGCCAGGCCGTGCTACATCA
>DATNNU010000270.1:0-4029 GCA_035601675.1 Steroidobacteraceae bacterium
GACGATATTTCCGACATTGAAGGCTTGTCGAGCGACGAGGCCGGCAGCCTGATCATGAAGGCACGCGCCCATTGGTTCGAGGCGCAGCATTGACGCTCGCGCCAGCGAGCGGCTGTGCGGGCTTAAGGTGAAGACACATGGCTGACGTAACGATTGCCCAGTTTGCCGACGTGCTAAAGGTGCCGGTGGATCGCCTGATCGCACAGCTGGATCAGGCCGGAATTACCGTGTCCAGTCCCGAGGAACTGATCAGCGAGGAAGCCAAGCTCGAGCTGCTGACGCACCTGCGGCGCAGCCACGGTCATGGCGGCGAAGGCTCGGCGCCGAGTCGCATCACGCTCAAGCGCAAGACCCAGAGCGAGCTCAAGCTTGCCAGCAACCAGGGCCGGGCGCGCACCGTCAACGTCGAGGTGCGGCGCAAGCGCACTTATATCAAGCGCGATGTGCTCGAGGGCCAGGCGCGGGCGCAGCAGGAGCAGCTCGATGCGCAGAAGCGCGAAGCCGAAGAGGCACAGCGCGCGCTGAGCGAGAAGGCCGAGGCCGAGCGGCGCGAGCGCGAACGCGTCGAGGCCGAGAACCGGCGCCGCATCGAGGACGAGCAGGCGCGCAAGAAGGCGCTGGACGAGGCGCGGCGGCTGGCGGACCAGCGCTCGGCGGAGGAAGCCGAGCGCGAACGGCAGCGACGGCCGGCCGAAGCGGCACGCGAAGCGCATGCGCCGCACGTGCATCCGGTGCCGGCGGCGCGCGAGGAAGTGGACGACAAGCAGCGCACGCGCTACGGGCGCGAGGAGCTGCATATCGCCGGCGACGTCAGCGCGCGCCACAAGAAAAAGAAGCGCCTCAAGACCCGTGCTATCCCGGTGGGTGGCGGCGAGGCCAAGCATGCGTTCGAGATGCCGACCGCGCCGGTCAAGCGCGAGGTGGCGCTGGGCGAGACCATCACGGTGGCCGAGCTGGCGCAGAAGATGGCGGTGAAAGCCACCGAAGTCATCAAGGTGCTGATGAATCTTGGCGTCATGGCGACCATCAATCAACCGATCGAGCGCGATACCGCGGTGCTGGTGGTCGAGGAATTCGGTCACACCGCCAAGCTGCTGCGCGAGAATCAGATCGAGGAGGGCCTGCAGGGCGGGGAGGGTGCGACCGAGCAGCTCGAGGTGCGGGCGCCGGTGGTGACGGTCATGGGGCACGTCGATCACGGCAAGACCTCGCTGCTCGATTATATGCGCCGCACCAAGGTCGCGGCCGTCGAGGCCGGCGGCATAACGCAGCATATCGGCGCCTATCACGTCGAGACGCCGCGCGGCTCGATCACTTTCCTGGACACGCCGGGTCATGCCGCATTCACCGCCATGCGGGCGCGCGGCGCCAAGGCCACCGACGTGGTGGTGCTGGTGGTGGCGGCCGATGACGGCGTGATGCCGCAGACCATCGAGGCCATCCAGCACGCGAAGGCGGCCGGGGTACCGATCGTGGTCGCGGTCAACAAGATCGACAAGCCCGATGCCGATGCCGAGCGCGTGCGCACCGAGCTGGCCAAGCACGAGGTCATCGCCGAGGAGTGGGGCGGCCAGAACATGTTCAGGAGCGTATCGGCACGCACCGGCGAGGGCATCGATCAGCTGCTGGAGGCGATCCTGCTGCAGGCCGAGGTGCTCGAGCTCAAGGCGCCGCGCACCGGCTTTGCGGCCGGAGTCGTGATTGAATCGAGCATGGAGAAAGGCCGCGGCGCGGTCGTGACCGTGCTGGTCAAGCGCGGCACGCTCAGGGCCGGCGATGCGATTCTCGCCGGCAGCGAGTTTGGCCGGGTGCGGGCGATGTTCGACGAGAGCGGACAGTCGATCACCGAGGCCCCGCCGTCCACCCCGGTGGTCGTGCTCGGTCTGTCCGGTGCACCGAATGCGGGTGATGAGCTGCTGGTGGTCGAGAACGAGCGCAAGGCGCGCGAGGTCGCGCTCTACCGGCAGGGCAAGTTCCGCGACGTCAAACTGGCGCGCGCGGCGACCCGGGCAGAGGACGTGTTCTCGACCATGGGCGAGGTCAAGGCCGGCATCATCCCGGTGCTGATCAAAACCGACGTGCAGGGCAGCGCCGAGGCGCTGCGCGATGCGCTGATCAATCTGTCTACCGACGAGGTACAGGTACGAGTGATCGCCAGTGGCGTCGGCGGCATCACCGCCTCCGATATCCAGCTCGCGGCAGCGTCGAAGGCGTTCGTGATCGGCTTCAATGTGCGCGCCGACTCAGCCGCGCGCGACGCGATGAAGGAGACCGGCGTCGAGGTGCGTTACTACAGCATCATTTACGAAGCCATCGACGACGTGAAGCAGAAGATGAGCGGTCTGCTGGCCCCCGAGATCAAGGAGACGATCGTCGGCATCGCCCAGGTACGCGAGGTATTTCGCTCCAGCAAGTTCGGCGTCGTGGCCGGCTGCCTGGTCACCGAGGGTGTCGTGCGGCGCAACAACCCGATTCGCGTGCTGCGCGACAACGTGGTGATCTTTGAAGGCGCGCTCGAATCGCTGCGCCGCTTCAAGGACGACGTCAACGAGGTTCGGGCCGGGACCGAGTGCGGCATCGGCGTGAAGAACTACCAGGACGTGCGCGCCAACGATCAGATCGAGTGCTTCTCGCGCGTCGAGGTGTCGCGCACGATCCAGTGAGCGATCGTGCCGCGGCTGTCGCATGCTCAAATCCACCCCCAGGACCTCGCGCATCGCGGCGCAGATGCAGCGCTCGCTGTCGACGCTGCTGCGGCGCGGCGTCAAGGATCCACGGGTCGGCAACGTCACGGTGACGGCGGTGGACGTGGCGAATGATCTGAGCTATGCGCGCATCCACGTGCTGCCGTTTGCCGGTGAGCTTCCGGCCGCTCAGGTGCTGACGGGCTTGCGCAGTGCGTCCAGCTACCTGCGCGGGGAACTGGCGCGCGAACTGAAGCTGCGGCATGCGCCGCGGCTCGAGTTTCATCTGGATACCACGATCGAGGGCGCACAGCGCCTGACGCAGCTGATCGAGCGTGCGGTGCAGGCCGACCGCTCGCGCGGCGCCGGCCAGTCCGGCGCTCAGGCCGAGGCCGACGCTGATGCCGAGGCTGACGGTCACCGCGCGTCTGATCGGGCAGCCGACGAGAACGCTTGAACGGTCCGCCGATCGGAATTCTGCTGCTCGACAAGCCACTCGGACTGTCCTCCAACGCGGCGCTGCAGCGCGTACGCCGGCTCGCCGGTGGCATCAAGGCGGGGCACACGGGCAGTCTGGATCCGCTGGCGAGCGGCATGCTGCCGATCTGCCTCGGCGAGGCGACCAAGTTCGCCGGCGAGATGCTCACGCTGCGCAAGTGCTATCACTTCGGCGTGCAGCTTGGGGAACGCTCCGACACCGGCGATGCGGAAGGCGCGATCGTCGAGCGCTGCCCGGTACCGCCGCTGACGCGCGAGGCGGTCGAGGCGGTACTGCTGCGCTTCCACGGTGTACAGCAACAGGTTCCGCCGATGTACTCGGCGCTCAAGCGTGAGGGTGAGCCGCTGTATCGGCTGGCGCGACGCGGCCTGACGGTCGAGCGCTCGGCGCGCTCGCTGGTGATCGACAGCCTGCAGCTGTCAACGCTGCAGCCCGATCGGCTCGAATTGCGGGCGCTGTGTTCCAAGGGCACCTACGTGCGCGTACTGGCCGAGGACCTGGCCCGCGCCTTGGGGACCTGCGGGCGGCTCTACCGCCTGCGGCGCGAATATGTCGAGCCGTTTGCCGGCGAGGGCATGCTGAGCCTTACGCAGCTCGAGGCCGCCAATGATCCGGTCCATGACTGGCCGCTGCTGCCGGTGGACAGCGCACTGATGCACTTGCCGGCATTGCAGCTGACGCCGAACGCGCTCAGCGCGCTGGTGCACGGCCAGCCGGTGTACGGGCTGGCCTGCGGGGCCGGGCGCTGGCGCCTGTATGATGCCGGCGAGCGCTTTCTGGGCCTGGGCGAAAGTGATGCGACAGACACTTTGCGCGTGCGGCGCCTGTTCAGCAGCGCACGAGCGG
>DATNNU010000271.1:0-4439 GCA_035601675.1 Steroidobacteraceae bacterium
CCACGAAACTGCCGCTCGGGGCAATCATCGCGTCGGTGAACTGGTCGTAGATCGACACGCGCAGCTGTGCCCGGTAGTGCGGCAACTGCCGGTCCCAGGCCAGCTCAAAGCTATCCACCGCGGTCGGCTGCAGCGTCGGTACGCCCGAGACGCTAAATGTCGGGCTGTGAAACAATAACGCGCCCAGCTCCACCAGATTGGGCAGCAGCTCGCCGCGCGCCGCCATCAGGCGCAGCGTGTCGGTGTCGTCCAGCCGCCAGACCAGGCCACTGTTGAAGCTCGGCACATGCAGGCTGCGATCCCAGTCGTTGTTGGTGAACGGATAGCCGGGCGGCGAGGAGCCATTGCGTCCGATTTGCAGGATGTCGAGGCGCAGCGCGTTGGTCAGCGCCAGCGCCGGGCTCAATTGCCAGCTCCACATACCGCTGGCTGAGGTGACGTCGTAGAACACGTCGGCCCCCGTGCTCGGCGAGGTGTTGGTCGATTCGTGCCGATATTCGAGCGCCACGCGAAAGGTGTGCCTGGTGCCGAGTTTGAACACGTCCTCGGCCTGCAGCACGCTGATGCGATCAGTGAATTTGAGCGGTGCGCCCTGTATCCCGACAAGGCTGCTCTGATTCATGCGATTGCTGTAGCCGGTGAGCTGCAGTAGTCCGTAGCGGCTCTCGGAGTTGAGCTGCGCTTTGATCGAATCGATGTCGAACTTCTCGAAGTCATATTGATAGACGGCATTGACCTGGTTCTGTTGCACATTGGTTGTGCTGGCTTCGACCCGCAGTGAGGTGCTGTCATTCAAGCGCAAGGCGCCGTCCAGATTGGCATCGCGTCGCTGGTTGATGCGGCCGGTCAGATCGCCGGCGGCCGATGCGGTCGCATTCGGGAAATCCTGATTGGAGCGCGCACCGCCGGAGATCCGCACGCCCCCGGCCTGGCCGAGCGGCAAGGTCGCGACCGCCGAGCCCTGCACGAATTGCTGGCTGCCCGCGCTCACTGCGGCGGTGTCGACCTCGTCGTACAGCGGATTGTAGGTGACGATGTTGATCACGCCGCCGACGGCGTTGAAGCCGAACAGCGCACTGCCGGGGCCTTTGACTATTTCGATCTGGCGGACGGCGCCGAGCTCGACCGGCAGCGAACTCCAGGGCGTGAAGCTGTAATCATCGGCATAGACCTGGCGGCCGTTGATCAGTACCAGTACACGCTGCGAATACGGCTGATCGTAGCCGCGTACGCTGATCTCAGCCTGATCGTCGGTCCACTGCTGGAAGTCCACGCTGGCGACGTGGCGCAGTACGCCGGGCAGGTCATAGGCGCCGGAGCGTCGGATATCCTCGGCGGTAATGATCGCCATGTCCGCCGGCACGTCAGCGACCCGCTGCGGTGAACCCGTGGCGGAGGTGGTGACTGGTTCCTGAAATAGCCGCTCGAGCGCGCCGTAGTCGATCGATTGTGCATGCGCCACTCGCTGGGCGCATAACACGGCTGCTAAGAGCAGCGGCAGATACCGTAGCGGCGGGTGGGACATGGTGGTACCTACAGTTCGGTGATCATCACGCGGAACGCTGCAGAGAAAGTCATGCCGGTCGCTGCGGCCGCAGCGCGGTTGACCAGAATCTCCACCCTCGGTTGCGCGCGCACTCCCATCGCGCAATTGCCGTCCCTGACCTGGGCGATATCAGTGGTGACGCAGGGGATATGACGGCTAAGGTTCAGCTGCGCGAGCGCCGCGGCGGCGTGGCCGATATCGGAGGTCAGGAAATACAGGCCGATGCCGCCGCTCGCCAGTTCATCGAGCTTGATGAGTCGAGGTCGAAGCACCAGTGTACCGGCACGAAAGCCATCCTCCATCACGGCGTTGAGCTGTCGGGCTTCGAGCGCCGATTGCGAATTATCCGGCTGATACACGATGCCGACGATGACTTCGCCCTGCGGCGGGTGCTGCAGGAAGCTCAATGCCCGGGCCGCGAGCAGCAGCGTCGTGTCGCTGACTTGAGCCCAAGCGGGCAGCACCATTAGCGCGGCCGATGCGAGCAGCGCCCAAACCCTGGCGCGCATCGTCAGCCGGTGTCGGCGCTGACTGATGCCGGAGCGATCAGCGGGGAATCCTCCTCGGCGGCAATCGCCGGTGGAACGGCGCCGACGCGCAGCATATCGCCGGCGTGCGCGGCGTCGACCGCGGCGCTGAAGACTCGGCCCTGCGCCTTGGTAGCAGCGCCGGTTGACACCAGCAGGCTGCGCTGCTGCTCGGTCTCGACACCTTCGGCGATAACGCCGATGCCGAGCTCGCGCGCCAAATGGATGATGGCGCGCACGGTGGCGGCGACCTTCGGGTAATCGACCGCGCGCGCAATGTAGTCGCGGGCTATCTTCAGGTGGCTGACGCCGTAGGCGCGCGGATAGGTGAAGGAGGAGTATTCGGTGCCGAAATCGTCGATCGCCACCCGGGCGCCGATCTCCCGCAATCGGCCCAGCGCGTCATCGCTCGCCAGAGTCGCCTGCCCAAGGGCGGCTTCGGTGACGTCAAATTCCAGGACCGAGGGCGACAGGCCCCATTGCGCCGTGATATCGCGCACATCCTTGATCAGCTCGGGGCTGCTCATGAGCTGTGCCAGGCTCAGATTGATGGCGATCTGCGGCGGCGCGATGCCCTCGTCGCCCCATAGTTTCATCTGACGGCAGGCGTGATTCAGCACCCACCGGCCCAGCCGCATCATGATGCCGGATTTTTCGGCGACCGCGAGGAACTCGTTAGGCAACAGCATCCCGCGGCGCGGATGATTCCAGCGCAGCAGGGCCTCCATGCCTACGATGCGACCGGAAACGACTTCGACCTGCGGCTGGTAATGTAGCGTCAGCTGTCCGCAATCCAGGGCCTCCTTGAGTTCCTCGCCGAGTTCCATGCGCTGCTGCACTTCGCGGTCGAGCTCGGTGCTGTGAAAATGGTATTGGTTGCGTCCTTCGTCCTTTGAGCGATACAAGGCTAGGTCGGCTTGCGACATCATGGTCTCGGCGTCCGGGATGGCGTCGCTGTACGGACAGATGCCGATGCTGGCCGATATATGCACGTCGTTGCCGGCGAGGAAATACGGCTTGGCCAGCGCCGCCCGCAGCTTTTCCGCCAGCGTTCCGGCGCTTGCCGGATCGGTCATGTCGAGCTGCAGCAGTGCAAATTCGTCGCCCCCCAGGCGCGCCACCACGTCGGTCTCACGAACCTGGCCGTGAAGTCTGCGGGCGACCTCGCACAGCAGCAGGTCGCCGGTGGCGTGGCCGAAGTTGTCGTTGACCGGCTTGAACTGATCGAGGTCGATAAAGAACACGGCAAACGGTTTGGCGCCGCGTCGCGAAGCGGCGAAGGCCAGCTGCAGGCGCTCGTTGAAGGTGGCGCGATTGGCGACACCGGTCAGGGTATCGGCGCGGGCGAGCAGGGCAAGCTTCTCTTCGGCCGCCTTGCGCTCGGTAATGTCGATGATGATGCCTTCGACCTCGATCAGGCGGCCATCGGCGTCACGCACCGGTGTGTACCGATTCTCGACCCAGCGCCAGGCGCCCTGGCCGGTACGCAGGCGGAATTCGATCGATGCGCCGTTCGCATCTTTCTTCAGGATGCTGGACATCGCCGCTGCAACCGTCGGCGCGTCCTGCGGCGCCACCAGTATTTCCATCCACTGGTTAGAGTCCAGCAGTGCCTGCGGGTCGTGACCGTATTTGCTGATATTGTGCGAGATATAGCTCAGCGGGAACGGCGGCTCGCCGCGCAGCCGATACAGGATGGTCGGGCTGTTCTGCACGATGGTATTGGCGTCGGCGAGCAGCTTGATCTGCTGTGCGCGCCCAATGCTGGCTCCCATCAGGCGCGCAAGGGTCTTGAGCGTATCGGTTTCGGCCCAGCTCCACTCGCGCCGCGCGTCGGAGGAATCGACGAAATTGAGGCTGCCCCAGAGCTGGTTGTCCACCATGACGATCAGCTGTAGGAACGAGCGCATCTTCGCGGCCGCGAACAAGCCGCGGTAAGTACCGGAGATGTCATCCAGAAAGAAGCTGGTCGGGCCGCCACCGGCAGGCGGCTTGATGGCGCGCGGCAGATGTGCGCTAAGGTCGATTTCCTGCAATATGCGGTTATCGATCACCGGTTCGATACCGGGCGCGCACCACTCAAAACGCACCCGTGAGCGGGTATGGCCGGAAGGATTGGTAGTGAACGAACACAGCTGCACGCGGCTGACTGCGATCGTGTTACCGATCAGTTCCAGCACCGGCATGATGGCATCTTCGTGCTGCGAACCCAACAGCTCCTCGGCGCTCTTGGTGACGACATTGAGCAGCGCGTCGTGCTCGCGCAATGCGGCCTCGGCGGAAGTGCGGTCGTTGAGCTCTTTTTCCAGCAGGGTATTGCTTTGTTGCAGCTCCGCAGTGCGGCGGGCGACGGTTTCCTCGAGCTG
>DATNNU010000272.1:0-4475 GCA_035601675.1 Steroidobacteraceae bacterium
AGCGAGCCCCGCCGCCAGAATGAAGCCGCGTGACTCGATGCCCGCCAGCGCGTCGATCTGCTGCCACTCCTGATCGCTGAACAGGTCATCCATCGCATCGAGCGTGGCATCGAGGTGCGTACGCAGCAGCGGCGTGATATCGCGAAACAGGATTCCCGGCCGCGGAAAATCCGGCACATCGACAATGTGGCGTTTGAGATCGGTCATCGTCTCCCCGCTCGATCGGACTGCTGTTGAGCCGCATAGCGTAGGACCAGCGATTATGGGCTCTACACCGGGCCGGTCACGAGCCGACCGCGCGCATGTCGCGTTTCTTCTCGAATACCAGCTCCGAGCCGCGGCTGCTGACGCGTATCCGATCCCCGGGCATGAACTCGTTGCGCAGGATGCGCTGCGCCAGCGGATTCTCGATCTGCTGCTGGATCGCGCGCTTCAGCGGCCGGGCGCCGTACACCGGATCGAAGCCCGCCTCGCCGATCAGATCGCGCGCCTTGTCATCCAGATCGAGCTCCATGTTGCGATCGAACAGCCGCCGCCGCAGGTAGCCGATCTGGATTTCCACGATCGCGCGAATCTGCTCGGTGCCGAGCGGATGGAACACGACGATGTCATCGACGCGGTTGATGAACTCGGGCCGGAAGTGCTGCTGCACGGTCTCCATCACCGCACTCTTCATGCGCGTGTAGTTACCCTCGCCGGCGAGTTCCTGGATCGCCTGCGAACCCAGGTTCGAGGTCATGATGATGAGCGTGTTGCGAAAGTCCACCGTGCGCCCCTGACCGTCGGTCAGCCGGCCGTCGTCGAGTACCTGCAACAGCACGTTGAACACGTCCTGATGCGCCTTCTCGATCTCATCGAGCAGCACCACCGCATACGGCCGGCGTCGGATCGCCTCCGTCAGGTAGCCGCCCTCTTCATAGCCGACATAGCCCGGGGGCGCTCCAATCAGACGTGAGACCGAGTGCTTCTCCATGAATTCGGACATATCAATCCGCACCATGGCCTCTTCGGTATCGAACATAAATTCCGCCAGTGCCTTGCACAGCTCGGTCTTGCCGACACCGGTCGGGCCGAGGAACATGAACGAGCCGGTCGGCCGCCGCGGATCCGACAGTCCGGCACGCGAGCGGCGGATGGCATCGGAGACGATGCGCACTGCCTCGTGCTGTCCGACCACGCGCTTCTCCAGCGCCTCCTCCATGCGCAGCAGCTTGTCCTTTTCGCCCTCGAGCATCTTCGACACCGGAATGCCGGTCCACTTCGACACCACGTCGGCGATCTCCTCCTCGGTGACGCTGTTGCGCACCAGCTGCGACGGCGCCTGCTCGGCACGCTGCGCCTCTGCCAGGCGTTTCTCGAGTTCGGGGATGCTGCCGTACTGCAGCTTGGCCATGCGCGCCAGGTCGCCGGCGCGCCGTGCCTGCTCGAATTCGAGCCGCGCCTGCTCGAGTTCCTCCTTGATCTTGCTCGCACCCTGCAGCAGAGCCTTCTCGGCTTTCCAGATCTCCTCCAGGTCGGCGTATTCCTTTTCCAGACCGGTCAGGGTCTGCAGCAGGGTGGACAGGCGGCGCCTCGAAGCCTCGTCCTCTTCCTTCTTAAGCGCTTCCTGTTCGATCTTGAGCTGAATAATCCGCCGCTCGAGGCGGTCCAGCGCCTCGGGCTTGGAGTCGATCTCCATGCGAATACGCGCCCCAGCCTCGTCGATCAGGTCGATCGCCTTGTCCGGCAGCTGCCGATTGCTGATGTAGCGGTGCGACAGTGTTGCCGCGGCCACGATCGCCGGATCGGTGATCTCGACCCCGTGATGCACCTCGTAGCGCTCCTTGAGCCCGCGCAGGATCGCGATCGTGTCTTCGACACTGGGTTCATCGACCAGCACGATCTGGAAACGACGCTCGAGCGCCGCGTCCTTCTCGATGTACTTGCGATACTCATCGAGCGTGGTGGCGCCGACGCAATGCAGTTCGCCGCGCGCCAGCGCCGGCTTGAGCATGTTGCTGGCGTCCATCGAGCCTTCCGCGCGCCCGGCGCCGACCATGGTGTGCAGCTCGTCGATGAAGACGATCACCTGTCCTTCCTGCTTCGCCAGATCGCTGAGCACGGCCTTGAGCCGCTCTTCGAACTCGCCGCGAAACTTTGCGCCCGCGACCAGCGAGCCCATGTCCAGCGCCAGAATGCGCTTCTTCTTCAGGCCCTCGGGAACCTCACCGTTGACGATGCGCTGCGCGAGACCCTCGACGATGGCGGTCTTGCCGACCCCGGGCTCGCCGATCAGCACCGGGTTGTTCTTGGTGCGTCGCTGCAGCACCTGGATCGTGCGGCGAATCTCATCGTCGCGGCCAATGACCGGATCGAGCTTGCCGGCGCGCGCACGCGCGGTCACATCGACGGTGTATTTCTCCAGCGCCTGGCGCTTCTCTTCCGCCGCCGGATCATCCACCTTGTCGCCGCCGCGCACCTCCTCGATCGCCTTCTCGATCGCGGCGCGCGTGGCCTTCACTTCCTTCAGCGCCTTGCCGACCGCACCGCGATCATCGGTCGCCGCCAGCACGAACAGCTCGCTCGCGATGTACTGATCGCCGCGCTGCTGCGCCAGCTTGTCGGTGACATTGAGCAGCCGTCCCAGATCGCTCGAGCCCTGCACGTCGCCGCCATGGCCTTCGACCTTCGGCAGCCGATCGACGATGTTGGTCAGCAGCGTGCGCAGGCGATCGACATCGACCGCCGCCTTGATCAGCAGCGGCCGCACGCCGCCGCCCTCGGCGTCGAGCATTGCCAGCAGCAGGTGCGCCGGCTCGATGAACTGGTTGTCGCGGCCCACCGCCAGCGACTGGGCATCGGCCAGCGCCGCCTGGAAGCGGCTGGTGAGTTTATCCATGCGCATATGCAGTCAACCCGTGCGAGTAGAGGTGTGCAGTGTGGTACTAATCCTGTGGGCTGTGAAATCCGTATCAACCCCTGGCGCTGGAGTGGGGATGATCGTAGGAAATTCAAGCGCCTGGACGTCGCCGGTCGCCCCGGCCGTCGCCAGTTCCGACCCGCGGGCCTCAACGCCATCCACGCCCTTCAGGCCAGCCAGCGCTCGGCACCGGCAATCACCGCGACCCCGCAGGCGATCAGCAGCACTTGCGCCACGCCGGCGCCCAGGTCCACGCGTCGATGCAGGCCGGGAATCAGGTCGGCCACCGCGACGTAGATCAGCGAGGCGGCCGCCACCGAGATCGCATACGGCAGCACATCGAGCGTTCGCCGCAACGCGAAAAAGCCCGCCAGCCCGCCGATGATCGACGTCAGGCTGCTGGCGGCGTTGAACCACAGCGCGCGCACCGGGCTCATGCGCGCGTGCAACAGCACCGCCAGGTCGCCCAGCTCCTGCGGTATCTCATGCGCGGTGATCGCGATCGTGGTCACCACGCCGAGTTTGGTGTCGGTAAGAAATGCCGCCGCAATGAGCACACCATCGAAGGCGTTGTGCACGCCGTCGCCGAACAGCACGATCCAGCCGGCGGCCCGATCGCGATCGGATTCGTGCGGCGAGTGCGTCTCGCAGCTCGCGGTGTGACAGTGACGCCAGAGCACCAGTTTCTCGAGCACGAAGAACAGCGCAATGCCCGCCAGCACCGCGGCACCGATCGCCTGGATGCGCTCCGGACCGACGCTCGCGACCGCCTCCGGCAGCAGGCCGATCAGCGCTGCCGCCAGCATCGCTCCGGTGGCAAAGCTGATCAGATGCGGCAGCAGCCGGTTACGCCGCGATTCCGACAGCAGTAAAAACACGCTCGCCAACGCCGCGCTGAGCACGCCACCGAAGAACGTGGCTGATAAAATCCATACCAGGGTCATGGCCGGCTGTTCCATTGTCTGCCTGGGCGGCAGCTTCGCTCGCGTGTCGGATCACTCTAGCATGCGCGAGCGCGCCGGCTAGCGCCGCCCGCCGCCCGCGGTGCCATCGAGCCAGATCAATGCCGCCATGCGCCCGGTCGTGCCGTCGCGGCGGAACGAATAGAACGCCTCGGACTCGCCGTAGGTGCAGCGCGGCTCGCCATGGATCGAACGCACGCCAAGCGCCGACAGCCGCTGGCGCGCAAGCCGATGCAGATCGCACTGCCAGCGGCCGCGGGCATTGCGTACGAACGCGTCCGCGGCCTGGCCATCGTGCAGGCAAAACGCCGCCCGCACTTCCTCGCCCACCTCGAAATGAGCCGGCCCGATCGCCGGTCCGAGCCAGGCGTGCAGTGCATGGCCCGCGCTACCGAGCGCCGCGACGCTGGCCTCCAGCACCCCTGCTGCCAGTCCGCGCCAGCCCGCATGTGCCACCGCCACCGCCTCACCGTCGCATTGCGCCAGCAACACCGGCAGGCAATCGGCGACCAGCACCGCCAGCACGCGCCCCGGTTGCCGCGTCAGCGCCGCATCGCCGCACGGCGCCGCATCGGCCGGCGCCACCGGCGCGCCGGCCGCGCGCCGGCTGAGGC
>DATNNU010000273.1:0-2325 GCA_035601675.1 Steroidobacteraceae bacterium
CGTGTTCCTCGGACTGGGAAATCAGCTGTGCGAGCAACCTGCGGCCCAGCCCGCGCCGGCTGAATGACGGCGCGACGTAGACGCTTTCTTCGGCGACGCCGGCGTAGACGCTGCGGTGGGACGTGCGGCCGAGCGCAGCCCAGCCCAGTGGAGTGCCACCGCCGACGGCGACCAGGCACAACTCGGGGACATGGCCCTCGAGCCATTGATCGAACGACTCGGGCGCGCGGCTCTCGAAAGTAGCGTGGCCGGTGTCGATGCCGGCCTGGTAGATCGCGCGTACGGCAGCCCAATGCTGCGCCTGCAGCGGTTGGATGGTCACCGGCTCCATGGCCTTCGGCTCGTCTACCCGCCAAAGCGCATCGACAGGTCGATGGCGTCGATATTCTTGGTCAGGGAGCCGACCGAAACGTAGTCGACGCCGGTGGCGGCGATGGCCGCGACGCGCTCGAGCGTGATGCCGCCGGAGCTTTCCAGCAGCGCCGGCCGTGGGTGCGCGCGATTGAGCGCGACCGCGCTGCGCAGGGTGGCGAGGTCGAAGTTGTCGAGCAGCACCCGGTCGGCGCGGGCATCCAGCGCCTGGCGCAGCTGCGCGAGGTTCTCGACCTCGACTTCGACCGGCAGCGCGGCCGCCCGGCTGCGTGCAGCGCTGACGGCAGCGCCGATGGAGCCGGCGGCCGCGATATGATTTTCCTTGATCAGCACCATGTCATACAGGCCCATGCGGTGATTGTCGCCGCCGCCGCAGCGAACCGCATATTTCTGCGCGCTGCGCAGACCGGGAATGGTCTTGCGGGTATCGAGAATCCGGCAGCGCGTGCCAGCAAGCGCCGCCGCGTAATGCTGCGTGACGGTTGCCGTGGCCGACAGCAGCTGCAGAAAATTCAGCGCGGTGCGCTCTCCGATCAGGATGGGGCGCGCCGGGCCAGTGAGCTCGCACAGTATGCAATCGGCCGGCACACGCGTGCCTTCGGCATAACGCCACTCGATCCGCACCGCCGGATCGAGCTGGCGGAACGTCGCATCGAACCACGGCGCGCCGCACAGCACCGCCGGTTCGCGGCACAGCACGCGCGCCTGCGCCTGCGCAGATGCGGGAATCAGTTCGGCCGTGACATCGCCCGACCCGATGTCCTCGCGCAGCGCGCGGGACACCTGATCGGACAGGTCAGCGGGTAGCTGGCTCAGAACGGCAGCGGATGATTGGAGGCACCCATGCACAGCAGCAATGGAATCGAGAGCACGAAGTTGATCCGTGAGGTCAGCGCTGCGACCCTGCGCGCCCTGGCCTTCTCCTCATCGGTGGCCGGCACAATGCCGAGAATCTTCTTCTGGTTCGGCCAGATGAATACCCAGACATTGAAGGCCATGATGGTGCCGAGCCAGGCGCCGATGCCGATGACCAGGCCGTAATAATCCTGACCGAAATGACCCAGGGTCAATGCGTTGAGGAAGTTGTTGGCGCGCAGCAGATACCACACGCCCGACGCCCAGGTTGCCACTGCCGCCCAGCGGAACCACAGCAACGCGCGCGGCGCGATGTATTTGGTGATTGCGCCGCCGCCCGGGCCGCCTTTGTCGGCCGCCGCTGCCGCCAGGCCCGGCGTCTGAACGACGTTGAAGTAATACAGCAGCCCGATCCACATCACGCCGGCGACGATGTGAATCCAGATGGCCAACCCGAGCTCTGCGAAGCCGGTCGGCGGAATCGCCAGCGTCACGATCAGGGCCAGGACGACGCCGGTGAGTATGGCGCCGCGCACCGAATTCAGTGGGTTCATCTCGACCTCGCTTAAGTTGTTGTTCTGCTTGACCGCCGCATCAAAAATGCGGTTTGAAGAATAGGCCAGCGCCCCCCATAATTCAACGTATACGTCATGGCAGGTGAATCAGATGGAAGTTAACGATCGGATCCGCAAGGAACTCGCTACCTCGCCGGTGGTGCTGTTCATGAAAGGCAACCCCGACTTTCCGCAGTGCGGCTTTTCGGCCCAGGCCGTCTCCGCACTGCGCAATCTCGGCGCCCAATTTCATTACGTCAATATTTTCGATGACCCGGAATTGCGCGAGGCGCTCAAACGCCACTCGAACTGGCCGACTTACCCGCAGCTCTACGTCAAAGGCGAGCTGATCGGCGGCTGCGATATCGCGCTCGAGATGTATCGCAACGGGGAGCTCAAGCAGCTGCTGCAGCAGGCAGGCGTTATCGCGGCGCTCCCGGCCTGACGCGTTCCTAGGGCAGCGGGCCAGGGCCTGGCTCGTCCTCGTCCTCGTCCTCGGGCTCGGCATTCGACGCCGAGAGTTCCTGCCAGCCCAGTTGGCGTG
>DATNNU010000274.1:0-2635 GCA_035601675.1 Steroidobacteraceae bacterium
CATTGCGGCCTCAGCCTCGAGCCGCTAACCGGCCCCACGCAGCGGCAATGCTATGGGCCGCCGGCAGTTGCGCGGCGCTGTTGGCCACGGCCGGCGCCGCCGTGGCCGAAGACGATCCGCTCGACTGGCTGGCGCGCACCGACCAGGCGCTGGCGACGCGCAATTACGAGGGCGTATTCGTCCACGAACATGCCGGTGAGACTGAAACGCTGCGCGTGATCCACCGCGTCGGCAGCGAGGGTGTCTCCGAGCGGCTGCTGTCGATGGACGGCTCGGGTCGGGAATTCATCCGCAAGGGCAGCCAGCTGACCTGCTATCTGCCCGATAAGCGCACGGTACTGGTAGAGAAGAGTAACGACGCCGGTCTGCTGCTCGCCAGCCTGCCGCGCATCAACGCCACCTCGGCCGGCCTCTACCAGGTCACCGAACTGCAGAAGGCGCGCGTCTCGGGTCGCGATGCCCGCGTGATCGCGGTGGTACCGATGGACCAGCTGCGCTACGGTTATCGCGTCTGGATCGACGAAGCCACCGCGATGCCGCTGAAGACACAGCTGCGCAATGGCGCCGGCCAGGTGCTCGAGCAGATCGTGTTCACGGACCTGCGCCTGCCCGCGCATATCGCCGATGCCGAACTCGAGCCGGCGGTCGACGCCCGCAATTACCGCTGGGTGCAGCAGCTCGCCGATCCGGTGGATTCGCACGTCCGCTCGATCTCGTGGGAGGCGAGCGTGTTGCCGCCGGGATTTCGCATGACGGTGAGCGCGCGGCAGATGTTGCGCAGCGGTCCGGTGGAACATCTGGTGTTCAGCGATGGCCTGGCTTCGGTATCGGTGTTCGTCGAGACGGGCCGCGCGCCGCGCGCCGAGCACGGCAGCGACGATGCCGCGACCATCGGCTCATCCTCGGCCTACGCCACCGTGGTGCAGGGTTACCGCGTCACCGCGGTCGGCGAAGTGCCGCCGGATACGGTGCGCGCCATCGCCCAGGCGATCCGCACCGCAGCTCCGGCGCCGAGCATGGCCGAATCCCTGCTGGGCATGGATATGATGCGCCTGCCGACGCGTCACGCCGACGGCAGCGCCTCGATCTTCGATGAGACTTCAGCCAACCCGAGCCCGGCCGCAAACCCGGATAACCACGGCCTGGGCAGCGGCCGCGAGGGCTTTGGCAGCACCGGCGGCCCGGGCAGTTTTGGCGCTCCCGGCATTGCCGGCGGTGCGGCCTTCGGCGCCGGTCCGATGGCGGGCGCGGGTCGGCATTGAGCTTGCCTGCGGGCGCTGCCGAGCACGGGCTGACGCTGCTGACTCGTGCCGAGTGCGGGCTGTGCGACGACATGCGGCATGCGCTGCAAGCGCTGCGCGTGCGCCATGCGCTGCCGCCGCTGCGGCTGCTCGACGTCGACTCCGATAGGCAGCTGCAGCGCCGGTATGGCTTGAAGATTCCGGTACTGCTGCTCGATCAGATCCCGGTGTGCCATGGCCGACTCGATCAGGCGGCGTTGTTGCGCGCGCTGCGCGACCGGCGCGGCGCGGCTTAAGGCTATAATCCGCGCGCCCTGCCCCCCGGGGGCTTCCAACCCTCTAGATGCAACGCATACGCAATTTCTCCATCATCGCGCACATTGACCACGGAAAATCGACGCTCGCCGATCGGCTGATCCAGCTGTGCGGCGGCCTCGAGGCGCGCGAGATGCAGGCCCAGGTGCTCGACTCGATGGACCTGGAACGCGAGCGCGGCATCACCATCAAGGCGCAAAGCGTGACGCTGAACTATCAGGCGCGCGACGGCGAGTGCTATCAGCTCAACCTGATCGACACCCCGGGCCACGTCGACTTCTCGTATGAGGTGTCGCGCAGCCTGGCGGCCGGCGAGGGCGCCCTGCTGGTGGTCGATGCCTCCCAGGGCGTCGAGGCGCAGAGCGTCGCCAATTGCTATACCGCGATCGAGCAGGGCCTGGACGTGCTGCCGGTGATCAACAAGATCGACCTGCCCTCGGCCGATCCCGAGCGCGTGATGACCGAGATCGAAGAGATCATCGGCATCGATGCCCAGCACGCCGTGTGCGTCAGCGCCAAGACCGGGCAGGGCGTGCCGGAGCTGCTGGAGGCGATCATTGCCCGCATACCGGCCCCGCAAGGCGACCCCGAGGCGCCGGTGCAGGCGCTGATCGTGGATTCCTGGTTCGACAATTACGTCGGCGTGGTATCGCTGGTGCGCATGTTCAACGGCGTCCTGCGGCGCGGCGACAAGATTCGCGTGATGTCTACCGGGCGGCCGCACACGATCGACAAGCTGGGCCGCTTTACGCCCAAGTCGCTCGCACTCGAGACGCTGAGCGCCGGCGAGGTCGGTTTTGTGATCGCCGGTATCCGGGAAATCGACGGCGCACCGGTCGGCGACACCATTACCCTCGATGGCCGCCCGTGCGAGGCGCCGCTGCCCGGATTCAAGCAGATCCAGCCGCGCGTCTTCGCCGGCCTGTTCCCGATCAATGCCGAGGACTATGAGGGCTTTCGCGATGCGCTCGCCAAGCTCAAGCTCAACGACTCGGCGCTGCACTACGAGCCCGAATCCTCCACCGCACTCGGCTTCGGCTTTCGCTGCGGCTTCCTCGGCCTGCTGCACATGGATATCG
>DATNNU010000275.1:0-3051 GCA_035601675.1 Steroidobacteraceae bacterium
CGCCAGCAGCTCCTGGTCGTGATCGAGGGCCTCGAGAGCGTCGGCCACCTGAGCGAAGGCGCCCAGCACCACCTGCTCGTAGTTGGCGAGCGAGACATGCATGGCATCGAGCGCGGCGCGCTGTTTGGCGCGCAGCGCACCGTGATCGAACAGCGGCTGGGTCAGGCTGCCCGTCAGGCCGCCGGCGGCGCTGCTGGCGTCGAACAGCGCCTGCAGTGTATTGGCCTGCAGACTGGCGTTCGCCGTCAGGCTGATCTGCGGATACAGGTTGGCACTGGCCACCCCAACCGCTGCGGTCGCGGCGTGCAACTGCGCCTCGGCCGCCAGGATGTCCGGCCGCCGATGCACCAACTCGGACGGTACCATCAGCGGCAAGCGTGCCGGCAGATTGAACTCATCGAGCCGGAAGTCCGGCGCCGTCCATTCGGCCGGAGTGCGGCCGAGCAGCAGCGCCAGCGCGTGGGAGGCCACGCTCAGTTCGCGGCGCAGTGGCGGCAGCAGGGTCTGATCGTTGGCGAGCTGGCTTCGCGCGTTGAGCACATCAACCCGCGCCGAGGCGCCATCGGCAAACGAGTCCTGCACCAGTTTCAGATCGCTGCGGTCATCGGCAAGCAAAGCCTCGAGGTTCTCAATCTGCGCGCGTGCCGAAGCTGCGGCCAGGGCCTGCATCGCGACATTGCCGCTGACACTGAGCGCCGCCGCATCCAGCTCGTGCTGCTGATAGTCGGTCATTGCCTGTTGCCGCTCGATCGTGCGCCGCACGCCGCCGGCAAAGTCGAATGTGTAGCTCACCGCGGGCCCAATCGAGTAGTAGGTAAATGGCGGCAGATGCCCGGGACCCAGGAACGCAGCGCCATACTTCTGCCGGCCCGCGCCGGCGTTCAGATCGACGTGCGGATAACGACCGGCCTCAGCGCCATAGCTGTTCGACTGCGCCTCGGCAAGGGTCGAGCGGGCGGCGTCAAGACTGCGATTGGCCGCCAGCGCCTGGCGAATGGTGGTATCGAGCCGCGGCGAATCGAGCAGCGCCCACCACTCGTCCGGTTCCGGCTGCGTGCTGTCGAGGCTGGTATGGCTGGCGCCAAGGTTCGCCAGCGCATCCGCCGTGTAGCTGGTGGCCGTCGGTGCGGGCGGTGCGAGAAAATTCGGTCCGACGACGCAGCCCGATATGCCCGCACACAGCACGGTAACGCACAACAGCGTGCCGGCGATGCGCGCGCGGCTCGCGCCGCGGTTATTCGAGCGCGGCATGTTGCACCTCCGCAGCAGGCGGGCGCGCGTTGCGCACGAACAGCAGCAATGGTAACGCCAGCAGCGTCAGGATCAGCATCAATTGAAAATCGTCAAGGTAGGCGATCATGCTCGCCTGCGCCGTCACGCTGCGATTGAGCGCGGCCACGGCTTGTGTACCGGCATACAAGCCGAGCGAATGGTGCGCGAACGTGAGCGGCGTGATGTGCTGCGCCAGCGAAGCATGCACCACCTGGGTATTACGGACCATCAGGCCCTGTACCGTCGAGATGCCGATGCTGCTGCCGACGTTGCGGATCAGATTGAACAACGCCGTGCCTTCATTACGCATGGACGGACCCAGGGTCGCGAAGGTCAGCGCCGCCATCGGCACATAGACGATGCCGATGCCCAGCCCCTGAATTGCGCCGGGCCAGACCACCGATGCCATGTCGAACTGCATCGACAGATGCGTCATCTGCCACAGCGAGTACGCCGTCAGAATCAGACCCGCGCCGATGATCAGCCGCACATCGATGCGGCCCACCGCGCGCCCAACCAGCAGCATTGCAATCAAGGTCCCGGCGCCGCGCGGTACCATCACCAGACCGGCCTGGAACACCGAGTAGCCCATCAGCCCCTGCAGCAGCGGTGGCAGCAGCGCCAGCGTCGCGAACAGCACGATACCGACCACGAAGATAAGGATATTGCCGGTCAGGAAATTGCGATCCTTATAAAGGGCAAGACGAATGAATGGCTGCTTTGCCGTAAGCGTGTGAGTGACGAACAGATAGAACGCCAGCGCCGCGATCGCTGTTTCGAGCTTGATCTCACCGGAATTGAACCAGTCCTTCAGCGGACCGCGATCGAGCAGCAGCTGCAGCGTGCCGACCGCGATGCTCAGCAGCGCGAAACCGAAGAAATCGAAGCTCTTGCGCGCGTGCGTGGTGTCGGGGAAATACGCGATGACGCCCAGCACCGCCAGGATGCCGAACGGCACGTTGATGTAGAACACCCAGCGCCAGCTGTAGTCGTCGGTCAACCAGCCGCCAAGCATCGGCCCGAGCGTCGGTCCCAGCACGACGCCGACACCCCAGATAGCCATCGCGCGGCCGTGCTGCGAGGGCGGATAGGCATCGAACAGCACCGCCTGCGACATTGGAATCAGCGCCGCGCCGCACAGTCCCTGCAGCACGCGAAACAGCACGATCTGCTCCAGCGACTGCGCCATGCCACACAGGGCCGAGGCGCAGGTGAAGCCGATGATCGAGGCCAGGAACAGCGGTTTGCGGCCAAAGCGATCCGCCAGCCAGCCGGTGAGCGGCGTCATGATCGCGGCCGCCACGATGTACGACGTCAGCACCCAGGTCATCTGGTCCTGCGTCGCCGACAGGCTGCCCTGCATGCGCGGCAGCGCGACATTGGCAATGGTGTTGTCGAGCGCCTGCAGGATCGAGGCGACCATCACCGTCAGCGTGATCATGCCGCGGTGGAGCGGCACGCCCTGGGCGGCGGTCGGCTCGCCGGCACTCATCAGCGCTGTGCCAGCTGCTTCCCGGCGTGGCCGAACAGACTTCGGTGGTGTTCGGTGTCGACCGTCACTTCCGCGCTCAAGCCCGCATGCAGCGGTGTCGTGTCGCCGAACTCGGCGAGCTCGAGCTGCAGTCGCACCGGCACACGCTGCACCACCTTGACCCAGTTGCCGGTCGCATTTTCCGGCGGCAGCAGCGAGAACTGTGCGCCGGTGCCCGGACTCAGGCTCTCGACCTGCGCCTTGAAACGGCGACCCGGATAAGCGTCGATGCGGATCTCGGCCGACTG
>DATNNU010000276.1:0-5756 GCA_035601675.1 Steroidobacteraceae bacterium
CGGCCGGCGGGGATCCGATCCTGTTCGATGCGTCCGGCACCCGTCTGGCCGCGCCGCTGCTGCGTCAGAAGCCGCAAATCGTCGGACCCGATGGCGTGAACGACACCTTCCTTGGATTTTCGGCGACGCTCAATACGACGATTCCCGGGTGTGAGAACGATGCCTCGTTGCCGAATTTCTTCGGTACATCGGCGGCGGCGCCGCACGCCGCTGCGGCCGCCGCCCTGATGATGCAAGCCAACCCGGCGCTGAGCGCGGCGCAGATCGACGCCGCTCTGCAGGACAGTGCTTTGGCGATGGGTGGAGCGTTGAACTATGACAGCGGCTACGGCTTCATCCAGGCGGACGCCGCGCTGGCACTGCTGCCGCCCGCGCCGCCTTCGCTGTCGGTGAGCCCGGCTTCGGTGACGATCGGGGCTTCGGCGACCCTCAGCTGGTCCTCGATCAGCACCACGGGCTGCAGCGCTTCGGGCAGCTGGTCGGGTGCGTGGGCGAGCAGCGGCAGCCACAGCATCACACCCGCGGTCATCGGTGCCAATACCTATACGCTCACCTGCAGCGGCGCGGGCGGCAGCAATGTCAGCTCGGTGGTGCTGAGGGCATCCGCAAACAGCGCCGGTTCCGGCGGCGGTGGCGGCAGTCTCGATCAGATCGGTCTGCTGGCCTTATGTGGCGCGCTGCTGCTGCGCCGGCGCCCGGCTGCCGGGCCCGGGACGTGATGGCTGCGGACAGCAACGATGCGGCAGCGTTCCGGCCGGCGCTCAAGCTCAGGCTGATCGGAAAATCCAACGGCGTCGGACTGTCGCGCGATCTGGAACTGCTGGGCGCCGCGCTCACCGCCAGCGGCTGCGAGGTCACGCAACTGCCCTGCGAGCGGCGCGAACGCAAGCGTCGCCGTTCGCTGCTGACACGGCTGGCGATGCGTGTGCGCAGGGTGCGTGGCGCCGCGGCGCACCCGCTGTTCGACGTCAACGTCATGCTCGAGCATATCTGGCCGCAGTTTGTGCAGCAGGCCCGATGCAACGTGCTGGTGCCCAATCCTGAATGGACCGACCGCCGCGACGCCGCGATGCTCGACATCGCCGATCGAGTCTGGGTCAAGACCGCGGTGGCCGAGCAACTGTTCGCGGCGCGCGGCAGCCGCGTGTTCAGAATTGGTTTCGACAGCGATGATCGCTATGAGCGCGCAGTGGCGCGGCTGCCGCAGTTCCTGCACCTGGCCGGCCGCAGTCCGCTCAAAGGTACGCAACGCCTGCTGGCGCTGTGGCAGCGCCACCCGGAATGGCCGCGGCTCACGTTGCTGCAGGATACGCCGGGCGGCAACGCCAGCCGTCAGGCCGCGGGCGCGAACATCGTGCATCAACACGGGTTTGTGAGCGATCAGGATGTGCGCATGCTGCAGAATGCGCATCGCTTTCACCTGTGTCTGTCCGAGGCCGAGGGCTGGGGTCACTACATCGCCGAGGCGATGAGCGTCGGTGCAGTGACGTTCACCAGCGATGCGCCGCCAATGAACGAACTGGTCGGCGCCGAGCGTGGCGTGCTGGTCGGCGCGCACGTCGGTGAGCAGCACAATCTGGCGCGGATCGCGCGTTTCGACGAGACCGCGCTGGAAGCCGCGATCGCGCGCGCGCTGCTTCTGAGCACGGCGCAGCTCGATGCGATCGGCGCGGCCGCACGGCGCTGGTTTCTCGCCAACAAGCACGGTTTCGTGGCGCGCGTACGAAGCGCCGTCGACGACATCGATCGCCCCGCGTGTGGCGGCGCAGTGCCTGGATAGCCGTTGAATCCGCGGCCGCTAGTGGTGCGCTTCGGCGCTCTGGGCGACATGGTGATGCTCACGGTGGCCATTCGCCACCTGCATGCGCGACTCGGCCAGCCGGTGGATGTCCTGGCCGCCGCCGGCTGGACGCGGCCGCTGCTGCAAGGACAGCTGGGGGTAGGCGACATTTTTCTGCTCGCCAGCCGTAAGCCTCCCTACTGGCTGAGCCCGGGACAGCTGCGGCTGGTACGCGAGCTGCGCGCGCGCGGCGCCGGACCGACGTGGTTGTTCGACCACGACAATCGGAAAGTCTGCCGGTTGCTGCTGCGCGCGGGCTGGACGCCGCAATACTGGTGTCACCACGAGGATCTGCCCGGATTGTCCGGCTCGCATTTCTGCGATCGATGGCTGCGCTTTGCCTATCGCAATCCGCCGCTGCTCGACGGCGAGGATCAGCCACCGCCGGCCAGCGATGCGTTCGGAGAGCTGATCGTGACCGCCGAACAGCGCTCCGAAGTGGATGCATGGTCGCAGGAGCGCCCGTGGGCGGGCTTGCCATTGATCCTGATTCAGGCAGGCAACAAGCGCACCATGCGTCACGGCCTGCGCCGACGCCGCAGCAATTCCAAGTACTGGCCCGAGAACAATTGGGCCGCAGTGCTGCGTGGCCTGCGGGCACTGCATCCCGATCACGCAATTTTGCTGCTCGGCGTGCCGCAGGAGTCGGGACTCAACCAGGACATCCTTCGACTCGCCGGCATTACCAGTGCGTACAACGTCGTGCATGAACTCTCGATATCAAGGCTCCTCGGCCTGGCCGGGCGCGCCACCGGGATGATTTCGGTGGACACCGGTCCGGCACACCTGGCGGCCGCCGTGGGCTGTACCGTGGTCGCGATCTTCGGCACGACCGAGCCATTCATGTACGCCCCGCGGGGCAGGGCGGCGGCGGTCGAGTGTGTGGTGGGAGAGCACGAAGGCGAACGCTCGATGCGGTACATTAAGCCGCAGCAGGTATTGGCCGCGTGGCAGACCGCGATGAGCGCCGGCCTAAACCGTAAGTGAATTAGCGATGTCGTCACCGCCCATGCTTCCCATCAGCCTGATCGTCATCACCTATAACGAGGCAGCCAACATCGCGCGCTGCCTCGACAGCGTGAACTTTGCCGCGGAAAAGTTAGTGGTGGACTGCGGCAGCGACGACGACACCAGGGCCATCGCGGCGGCCCACGGAGCCCGCGTCGTCGACCAACCCTGGCTTGGATTTGGTGCACAGCGTAACTTCGCCAGCGGCCTGGCGAACCATGACTGGATACTGTCGCTCGATGCCGATGAAGCGCTGACCCCGGAGCTGGCACGCGCTCTGCAACAGGGCCTGCCGAATCTGCTGGCATCGGACGCGGCGGCTGGCGTGCTGTTCCGAACCGCCTGGTTCATGGGCAAGCCGCTGCACTGGTACCGATTGATGGTGCGCGAGAGAAAGCCGCGTATTTACCAGCGCCAGCGCGCGCGCTGGAGCGAGGCACGCGTGCACGAGTCGTTGCAGTACCGCGGCGAGGAAGTCACGTTCCAGCCGCCATTCATGCACTACCTGAATCCCACGCTGCTGCACCATCAGCTCAAGTACCTGCGCTATGCGGAACTCAAGGCGCTGGACTGGCGGCAACGCGGGCGCGGCAGCAGGCCGTACGAATGGCCGTTCGTTTTCATCCTGACCTTCATCAAGGACTATCTGTTTCGTCTGGCGGTGCTGGACGGCTGGCGCGGCTGGGTTGCGGCCTACATGGCGGCGGACTACGCCGTATATAAGCGTATGCGCCTCTACGAGATGCGGTATTTTGAGCGCTCCGTCGAGCTGGCCGACGACGAATTGCGCGCGCATAAGTTGCAGCGCTAGGCGCTGTAAGCCGCCCGGGAGGCAAGGCGTGCCGGCACTGTTGGTTCCGTACATCGCGGTCGCCCTGTCGATCGCACATTTTGCGCTTGCCGCCGGCGTCACCCTGCATGTGCTGGCGCACAATCGCAATCCCGGTTCGGCCGTTTCGTGGATCGGCCTCGCCTGGCTGTCGCCGGTCGTCGGCAGCCTGTTGTACCTGTTTCTTGGAATCAACCGCGTGCAGCGGCGTGCCCGCAGCCTGAGTGTCGTCGCGGCTGACGACTCGGCGCTCGTGACGTCCCCGGGACCTCGGGGTTGCGAGCATCTGGCTGGCCTCGAATTGGCGGCGCGCCGCATCAGCCGACGCAACGTCCAACCGGGCAACGCTATTCTCATGCTGGCCAACGGCGACGCCGCCTACCCGCAGATGATCGCGGCGATCCGCAGCGCGGCAACCAGCGTCGCGCTGTCGAGTTATATCTTTCGCGCCGACGACGTCGGTCATGAATTCATCGCGGCCCTGATCGCTGCGCGCCGGCGCGGTGTCGAAATACGCGTGCTGATCGATGGCTACGGGGGCGGTTACCTGCTATCGGCGGCCTATCGAAGGCTGCATCAGGCCCGCGTTCGGGTCGCGAGGTTCATGCACTCGGCGCTGCCCTGGCGCATGCCGTTTCTCAATCTGCGCAGCCATCAGAAAATCCTGTGCGTTGATGGCCGCGTCGCCTTCACCGGCGGGTTGAACATCGGCGCCGAGAACCTCGTGGCGCGCAATCCCCGTCACGCGGTGCTCGACACTCACTTTCGGTTCGACGGGCCAGTGGTCGCACAGCTATGCGAGGCATTCGCCGGCCAGTGGTACTTCACCACCGGTGAAACGCTGGCGGGCCCGGCATGGTTCCCCCGCCTCGAGCCGGCCGGTGACAGCCCGGTGCGGGCGATCACGTCGGGTCCCGATCAGGATCTGGAGAAAATCGAGATGCTGGTGCTCGAAGCCATTGCCTGTGCACGCTCATCGATCCAGATCATGACGCCGTATTTTCTACCGGACGATCGCATCATCACCGCGCTGGCGCTGGCGGCGATGCGCAATGTCGGGGTAGATATCGTGCTGCCGGAGCACAGCAACCACCCGACCGTCGATTGGGCGATGCGCGCGCACATCGGGCCGCTGCTGACGGCGGGCTGTCGCGTCTGGACACACAAGCCGCCATTCGATCATTCGAAGCTGATGACGGTGGACGGCATCTGGGGTCTGGTCGGCAGCGCCAACTGGGACATGCGCAGCTTCAGGCTGAATTTCGAGATCAACCTGGAGGTCTACCACTCAGGTCTAGTCGAGCAGGTGAGAAATAAAATTGCCGCCAACCAGAGCACCCGCCTGCTGCAGGCCGACCTCGACCGGCGCTCGCTGCCGAGCCGGCTGCGGGATAACGCCGCGCACCTGATGCTGCCCTACCTGTGAGCACGGCGGCGGGACGCTAGTTCTGTGGTTTCTGCGCTTCCAGGGCTTCGATCTGATCCATGATCCTGTTCATGCGCGCGATCAATGCCCGATACGGCGCGGGCGTAGCCATGTCGATGCCGGCACGCTTGTACAGCTCGTACGGGTAGTCGGAACTGCCGGCTCGCAGCATGGTCAGGAACCGGTCACGCGCGGGCGCACCTTCTTTCAATATCGCGTCGGTCATGTAGGCCGCCCCCGCCATTGAAGTCGCGTACTGGTAGACATAGAAATCCAGATAAAAGTGGGGGACGTAGCTCCACTCGACGCAATACGCGGGGTCGATTTTCATCACCCCGGCCGCCTCGCCGTAGTACTTGCGCAGCACGCTGCAGTACATCGCGGTCATGCGCGCGCCCGAAAGCGCATGTCCCTGTTCCAGCTCCTCGTGTATGCGCAGCTCGAACTCCGCGAATTGAACCTGGCGAAAAAAGGTTCCACGGATCTCATCCAGGCCCAGCCCCAGGTAGTAGAGTTTTTCCGCTTTCGAGCGGGCATGCCCGACCATGTAGTCGTTGAGCAGCATCTCATTGCCGATCGAGGCCGACTCGGCGATGAAAGTCGAATAGCCCGATTTCTCGAACGGCTGGGCGCTGTTGGACAGCAGCGTGTGA
>DATNNU010000277.1:0-5615 GCA_035601675.1 Steroidobacteraceae bacterium
CCGCCGCCAGCGCTTCGGCCGCCAGCTCATCGCCCGGCAATCCGGCGCGCGACAGGCGCTGCGCCATCGCGCTGATGCGCTGCCGGCGCAGCTCGAGCACCGCCGCACAATGGGCGATGAATGGCGGCTGCGCGCGCTCGAGATTGAGTCCGATGACGTGAATCTCCCGCTCGCGCCACAGGCAGGTGAGCTCCGCGCCCGGTACGAAGCGGATGCCATGCGCCGCGCAGGCGGCGCCTGCCTCATCGCAGCCCAGGGCTGTGTCGTGGTCGGTCAGCGCCAGCAGTTCGACCTTACGCTGGGCGGCGAGCGCCACCAGCGCCGCCGGCGCGAGCACGCCGTCGGAGCAGTTGCTGTGGGTATGCAGATCGATGCGCTGATTCACGGCCGTCAACCGATCTACAGGCCGCGTAGCAGCGCCACCCAGTCCCGGGTGCGATCGCCGTAGGCCATGAAGGACGGATTGGTGACGCCGTCGCCAACGTTGTAGCGCAGCGGCTGCCCGGCCAGATCGACCACGCAGCCGCCGGCCTCGAGTACCACCGCCTGACCAGCCGCGGTATCCCACTCGGAGGTCGGACCGCGACGCACATACAGGTCGCCGCCGCCCTCGGCGAGCAGGCCGAATTTCAGCGCGCTGCCGAGGCTGATGCGCAGCTGCGCACCCAGTCCCTCGAGCTTGCGGTCCAGCTTCGCATCGCCACAGGAGCGACTGCCGAGCACTCGCAGCGGCTCGGATGCCGGCAGCCGCATATGGATTCGCGTGCAGACGCCATCCGCGCCGCGGCGGAAAGCCCCACCGCCGCGCGCCGCCGCATACAGTACCGAGCGGGCCGGCCCCGACACCACGCCAAGCACCGGCTCACCGTCTTCCACCAGTGCGATGTTGACGCTGAATTCGCCGTTGCGCTTGACGAACTCGCGCGTGCCATCGAGCGGATCGACCAGCCAGAGCGTCTTCCAGGCTCGCCGCTGCGCAAATACTTCGGGCAGCGATTCCTCGCCGAGCATCGGCCATTGCGGCGTCAGGCTGCGAAGGCCGGCGTCGATCACGCGCTGCGCTGCCAGATCGGCTTCGGTGCGCGGCGAGCGGTCATGCTTGAGCGTCACGCTGAAGCCGGCCTGGTAGATGCGCATGATCTCGCGGCCGGCCGCATCGGCGATATCCATCACCGCGGGCAGCCACGCTGACAGCTGCTCGGGACTGAGACTCATGCGCTCGCTTCCGCCATAAGCTCTATGATATCCGACTGCATGAACGCATCCGCCAATGCCACAGTGAACGCCCCGGCTCTGGGCGCGTCCGAGTGGGCGCGGATCGACACCGTGCTGCTGGATCTCGACGGCACGCTGCTCGATCTGGCGTTCGACAATTATTTCTGGCGTACACGGGTACCGGAAGCCTGGGCGCGCTCGCGCTCGATGAGCCCGCAGCAGGCATCGGCGGAGCTGCAGCCGCGTTTTCGCTCGCGCGAGGGCACACTCGATTGGTATTGCATCGACTATTGGAGCCGCGAGCTCGAGCTCGATATCGCCGCCCTCAAGCACACCGACGCGCACCACATACGCTGGCTGCCGGGAGCGCGCGAGTTCCTGGGCCGGGTGCGCGCCCTGGGCAAGCGCCTGGTATTGGTGACCAATGCGCATCCGACCACGCTCGCGATCAAGGATGCGCACACGCAGGTGATCAGCCACTTTGACGCCGGCTTCAGCGCGCATGGCTTCGGTGCGCCCAAGGAGCAGCCGCAGTTCTGGCGCGAGCTTGCCAAGGTGGAGCAGTTCGATCCGGCGCGAAGCCTGTTCGTCGACGACAGCCTGCCGGTGCTGCGTGCAGCGCGCGCCGCCGGCATTGGCCTGATCTACGCGGTGCAGCGGCCCGATAGCGGCGGCCCGGCGCGGCCGCAGCCGGAATTCCCGGCGGTGGATGCGGTCGCGCAGCTGCTCTAAAACAGGGGCGCTGCTGAGCGTCAGCGGCCCTGGCGCCGGCGGTGAGTACTCCCGGCTCGACTGTTGCGGCCGGCACCGGGACGCGCGCCGCCGCCACGTCGCATCGGCGGGGCGTGGACAGCCGGGCGCGGCACATGGGTTGCGGCGTCGAGCTTTGCCAGCAGGTGCAGCGACACCGGGAGCACCGGGATCTTGCGACCGATGAAGGCCTCGATGTCCGGCAGCCCGATGGCGTATTCCTCGCAGCCGAAGCTGATGGCATCGCCGTCGGCACCGGCCCTCGCCGTGCGGCCAATGCGATGCACGTAGTCGGGAGCATCCTGCGGTAGGTCGAAGTTGAATATGTGACTGACGTCCGGAATGTGCAGCCCGCGCGACGCCACGTCGGTGGCGATCAGCACCGCCAGCTCACCCTCGTGAAATTGCCGCAGGAATTGCAGCCGTTTCTTCTGCGGCACATCGCCCGACAGCGCCTGCGCGTTGAAGCCGTTGGCGCGCAGCGCCGTCTCTAGCTTCTCGGCGGTGCGTCGCGTATTGACGAACACCATGGTGCGATGCGCTTCGGTCTCGCGCAGCAGGCCTATCAGCAGCGGCAGTTTCTCCTCCATCGAGGGGAAGTAGATCACCTGGCGGATACGATCGATGGTGACCTTGTCGGGCTCGATGCGCACCAGTTCCGGGTTGTTCATGTGTTCGTATGCGAGTTCGAGCACCCGGTGCGACAGCGTGGCCGAGAACAGCATCGACTGACGGTGCTCGGGGCGCGGCAGCCGGCGCAGGATGTAGCGGATGTCGGCGATGAAGCCGAGGTCGAACATGCGATCGGCCTCATCCAGCACCAGCACCTGCACGTGGCGCAGGTCGTACACCTGCTGCTTGAAGTAATCAATCAGCCGTCCGGGCGTGCCGACCAATACGTCCACGCCCTCGACCAGCGTGCGCCGCTGCTGCTCATAGTCGGTGCCGCCGAACACCACCGCGAGCTTGAGAGCGGTGTGCTTGCCCAGCACCGCCGCGTCCTTGTGTATCTGCACCGCGAGCTCGCGCGTCGGCGCGACAATCAGCGCACGGATCGAGGTGCGGCTGCGGTTTGGCGCCGCCGGCTTGGTTAGCAGCGATTGATACAGGGCCACCAGGAACGCGGCAGTCTTGCCGGTGCCGGTCTGAGCCTGGCCGGCGACATCGCGGCCCTGCAGCGCCAGCGGCAGCGTCTGTGCCTGTATCGGGGTGCAATAGGTGAAGCCGGCATCGACGATCCCTTGCGCCACCGCGGGCGTCAGCGGCAGGGAGCCGAAAGTCATCGAACTGAGATGTTCATCACTCATTAAAACTGTTCATAATTGGCGACCGGGGCACAGTACTGAGCTCAAGACTTGCATTGCGACCCGGAAAGGGCTAAAAATAAGCGCAACCGGCGGCTGTTCTGTCCGCACCTGCCAAGCCATCCAGACGCAAGCAATTCAGGGCCAACCCGTAAGCTAAGTGTAACCGTTAGACGGCTTCCCGGGGCGCGACACCAGCCCCGCCGCGAAAAATCTGTTCGGTTATTTGCTGAGTATCCATCTCGTAAATTCGTTTTTTGTCCCCAATATCAAAGGTTATCCCCCTCAACGGAGGCTCAACTGCGTGAGTAACGAGCACATAGTGCATACATCGGATGGCAAGTTCGATCAGGACGTCCTGAAGGCTGACAAGCCGGTGTTGCTGGATTTCTGGGCGGAATGGTGCGGTCCGTGCAAGATGATCGCGCCGATCCTGGACGAGATCGCGACCGAGTACAAGGATCGACTGCGGATCGCCAAGCTCAACATCGATGAGAACCCACACACACCGCCGAAATACGGCATCCGCGGCATTCCGACGCTGATTCTGTTCAAGAACGGCACGGTCGAGGCGCAAAAGGTCGGCGCTTTGTCCAAGTCACAACTGGCGACTTTTCTGGATCAGCACCTGTGAGAGGCTACCTCGGCAACCAGGGCCGCAACCGGCCCCAAAACAAAGGCCCGCGTCATGGCAATCGCGATGGCAATCGCGGCAATGGTCGTCCCGATGACCAATTGATGCCAGATCTCGAGCCGCTGGCCGAGGACGACGCAGAGATCATCAGTCCGGCCGAGCTCGAGCGCTCGCGCAGCTCGATGAACCTGACCGAGCTCAAGTCCAAGCCGATCCACGAGCTGGTGAAGATGGCCGAGTCGATGGGACTGGAAAACCTGGCGCGATCGCGCAAACAGGACATCATTTTCTCGATCCTCAAGGCGCATGCGCGCAACGGCGAGGATATCTACGGCGATGGCGTGCTCGAGATCCTGCAGGACGGTTTCGGCTTCCTGCGCTCCTCGGACGGCTCCTATCTGGCGGGACCCGACGACATCTACATCAGCCCCAGCCAGATACGCCGTTTCAACCTGCGCACCGGCGATACCGTTTCCGGCCTGATCCGTCCGCCCAAGGATGGTGAGCGCTACTTTGCGCTGCTCAAGGTCGGCGAGATCAATTTTGATTCTCCGGACAGCTCGCGCAACAAGGTCCTGTTCGAGAACCTGACACCGTTTCATCCGACCCGGCGGCTCAAGCTCGAGCGCGGCAACGGCAGCACCGAAGATCTGACCGCACGCACTATCGACCTGGTGGCGCCGATCGGCCGCGGCCAGCGCGGCCTGATCGTCTCGCCGCCGAAAGCCGGCAAGACCATGCTGCTGCAGAACATCGCCACCTCGATCACGGCCAATCATCCGGAGGTCTACCTGATCGTACTGCTGATCGACGAGCGGCCCGAAGAGGTCACCGAGATGCAGCGCACCGTGAATGGCGAGGTGGTCTCAAGCACTTTCGATGAGCCGGCAGCGCGTCACGTACAGGTCGCCGAAATGGTGATCGAAAAGGCCAAGCGCCTGGTCGAGCACAAGAAAGACGTGGTCATCCTGCTCGACTCCATCACCCGCCTGGCGCGCGCCTACAACACGGTCGTGCCGTCCTCGGGCAAGGTGCTCACCGGCGGCGTCGATGCCAACGCGCTGCAGCGGCCGAAGCGCTTCTTTGGCGCTGCGCGCAACATCGAGGAAGGCGGCAGCCTCACCATTCTCGCCACCGCTCTGATCGATACCGGCTCGAAGATGGACGACGTCATCTACGAGGAATTTAAAGGTACCGGCAACAGTGAGATCCACCTGGATCGCCGTATCTCCGAGAAGCGCGTATTCCCCGCGGTAAACATCAACCGCTCGGGCACACGCAAGGAAGAGCTGATCACCGATCCGGGCGAACTCGCCAAGATGTGGATCCTGCGCAAGCTGCTGCATCCGATGGACGAGCTGGCTGCCATCGAGTTCCTGCTCGACAAGATGAAGGACACAAAGGCGAACTCGGAATTCTTCGAGGCCATGAAGCGTTGAGCGCCCCGGCCAGGGCCAGCCGCTGCCGGGGGCCATTACCGGCCGCACGGCTGGCTGCGCGCGGCACGATCGGCGTCGTAAAGTGAGTGGCGCATCACAGCGCCGCGCCGCGCCGGCGGCTGAAATTCCCGACCACTGCTGATTGATTGGCTCACGAACATGCGTTCATGGTGGCTCGGTCCGGTAATGCTTGCACTGGGTGCGGCGGCTGATGCCGACACGCATGCCGACAGCTATTCGCCGCCACCGCCACTGCCGGTCGCCAGCCCGATC
>DATNNU010000278.1:0-3169 GCA_035601675.1 Steroidobacteraceae bacterium
AATAATTTATTGATCAGACTTTCAAGTACGAAGGCCGACTGCGTGAACTGCAGCTCGCTGCCGCCATGCAGAAACGTATCCGAGCCGCCGGGCGAGACGGCGATGTAGTTGGCACCGAGCAGGCCGGAGGTCTGGATCGCCGCATCGCTGTCGTCCGGAATGTGCTCATATTGGCGGTCGATGCTCAGCTTGACCGAAGCCTTGTAGACCGACGTATCGTAGCCGATCGCGCTCACCTGGCCGATCCGCACGCCCGCCATGGTCACGGGCGCCCCGACTTTCAGTCCGCCGATATTGTCGAACTTGGCGACGACAGCGTAACTCTGCGACGCGCGCGATAGCTGTAAGCCGCTGCCGGGTAGTTGTGTAGTCAGAAAGCCGAGCGAGGCAAAGCCCAGCAGCACGAACAGGCCGGTGCCGATATCCATGGAACGATTCGCCTGAGCCATGATCCAATTTCCTCTGTGTCGGACCTACAAAAACGCCGCGGTCAGCATGTAATCGAGCAGCAGCACCAGTACCGCCGAGGTCACGACGGTGCGTGTCGTGGCGAGCCCCACGCCCTCGGCGGTCGGTTCCGCATGGTAACCCTCGTAGACCGCGAGCAGGCTGCAGGCGGCGCCAAACACCAGGCTCTTGATCACGCCCTCGTTGACATCGCGCAGTACGACCGCGCTCTGCATCTGTGACCAGAAGGTGCCGGGCTGGATGCCCATCATGGTGACGCCGATCAGCTGCGCGCCGTAGATGCCGATGCAATTAAAGATCGCCGTCAGCAGTGGAACGGCAATGAACCCGCCGAGGAATCGCGGGGCGACCACGTGACGCACCGGGTCCACTGCCATCATCTCCATCGCCGCGAGCTGATCGGTCGCGCCCATGAGACCGATTTCCGAGCACAGCGAGGTGCCGGCGCGGCCCGCAAACAACAGCGCCGTGAGCACCGGCCCGAGTTCCTTGATCAGTCCCAGCGCGGCAGCCACGCCGAGCGCCGATTCCGAGCCGAAGCGTTGCAGCAGCTGGTAGCCCTGCAGCCCGAGCACCATGCCCACGAACAGGCCGCTGAGCATGATGATGACCAGCGAGCGGGCGCCGGCGTTATAGATCTGCCGCACCACCAGCCGCGGACGCGCAAGTGCCGGGATGCACTGCCCCAGCACTCGCAGCAGGAACAGCGACACGACGCCCACCTTGCCGAGCGCGTCGAGCGCCATCGAACGCCGCTGCGACAGAGCGTTCACGCCGTCATCCTCATGCCCCGGGGCGCTCGAGCAGCTGCTCGAAGTAATCCGGCGCCGGATAATGAAACGGCACCGGTCCGTCGGGTGTACCGCTCATGAATTGCCGCACGACGTCCTTTTGCTCCCTGTTGAGCTCTGCCGGGCTGCCCTCGGCCACCACCCGGCCTTCCGACAGCAGATAACTATAGTGGGCGATGGCGCTGATTTCCCGCACGTCGTGCGATACCACGATGCTGGTGATGCCGAGCAGGCGATTGAGCGACTGGATCAGGCGCACGATCACTCCCATCGAGATCGGATCCAGTCCAACGAACGGCTCGTCATAGATCAGCACCTCCGGATCCATGACGATTGCCCGCGCCAGCGCCACGCGACGCGCCATGCCGCCCGAGAGCTCGGCCGGCATCAGATCAGCCGCACCACGCAGGCCCACCGCCTGCAATTTCATCAGCACCAGCTCGCGCAGTACCGGCTCGGGCAGGTGGGCATGCTCGCGCAGCGGGAACGCCACGTTCTCGAATACCGACAGATCGGTGAGCAGGGCGCCATTCTGGAACAGCAGACCGACGCGCTGGCGCAACTGATAGAGCTCGCGGCGCTTGAGCCGCCCGACATCCTCGCCGAACACGCTGACCAGGCCGCTCTGCGCCACGCTCTGGCCCATGATCAGCCGCAGCAACGTGGTCTTGCCGGTGCCGCTCGGGCCCATCACCGCCGTGATCGTGCCACGGCGCACGCGTACATTCAGGCCGTTGAATATCGCATGGCTGCCGATGGCGTAATGCACGTCGCGCACGTCGACGACGGCGTCGTCATCGATCACGCCGCCTGCTGCTCCATGCCGGCCTTGAATGCGCCGCTGCGCGCCAAGCCATTGAGGCGCGACCATTTCTGGAACTCCTTCTGCCCGGCGGCGAAATTGGCGGGTTTGCCGCCCCAGGCCGTGAGCGCGGCATCCTGCAGCGCGCGGCCGTAGCTGAAGGACAGCTGCCAGGGCAGCGGCCCGAGTCGATTCATCAGTGACAGGTGCAGCGCGGCCTCCGCGGGAGTCTGACCGCCGGAGAGGAACATGATGCCCGGCACGGCCCCAGGCACGTGGCGCTTGAGGCAGCGCACGGTGGCGGCGGCGACCTGCTCTGGGGTTGCGCGCGTCGGGCACTTCTTGCCCGAGATCACCATATTGGGCTTCAGGATCATGCCCTCCAGGTGTACCCGCTGGTGCTCGAGCTGCGAGAATACTTCCGCCAGCACCTCGCTCGAAACCGCCTCGCAGCGCTCCTGCGTGTGGGCGCCGTCCATCAGTACCTCGGGCTCGACTATCGGGACGATGTTCTGTTCCTGACACAGCGCCGCATAGCGCGCCAGCGCGTGTGCATTGGCCTCGATCGCGGTGTGCGACGGTATGCCCTCGCCGATGTCGATCACCGCGCGCCACTTGGCGAAGCGCGCGCCGAGCTTGAAGTACTCGATCAGCCGGTCGCGCAGGCCGTCGAGGCCCTCGGTGATGGTCTCGCCGGCAAAGCCGGCCAGCGCCTTGGCGCCGGTGTCGACCTTGATGCCCGGGATGATGCCGAGCTTGACGAGATAATCGGGGAACGGCACGCCATCGCGGGTCTTCTGCCGGATGGTTTCATCGTAAAGAATCACCCCACTGATCCACTGCGCGATCCCGGGCGTCGTGAACAGCAGCTCGCGATAGGTGCGGCGCTGCTCTTCGGTGGATTCGGTGCCTATCTTGTCCAGGCGCTTGGCAATCGTGGTGTTGCTTTCATCTGCCGCCAGCAGTCCCTTGTCTTTCGCCACCATGGCGATGGCTACCCCTTCAAGGTCACTACGACTCATGGTTTTCGTTCCTCCAAAATTAGACTGCGCAGGATACCAAAGCCCGGTGCGGCCCAGACGACCGCCTGCCGGGCGGCGCCCTTCTC
>DATNNU010000279.1:0-3681 GCA_035601675.1 Steroidobacteraceae bacterium
GCGCGATCCGGTCTGCGGGATGAGCGTGGATCCTCGCACCGCCCAGTACCGCGCGCAGCGCGACGGCTCGACGGTCTACTTTTGCAGCGAGCATTGCCGCACAACGTTTCTGGCCGATCCCGACAGCTACTCGGCGCCGCATACGCCCGGGGCAGCGCCAGCCGCCGCGCAGCTGCCCCCCGGCCTGTCGAGCACACAAAGCGTCGTCTACACCTGTCCGATGCATCCGCAGATCCGGCTCAGCGAACCCGGAAGCTGCCCGATCTGCGGCATGGCGCTCGAACCGATCGGCGTCACGGCACAGGCCGGTGCCTCGGCGACGCTCATCGACATGACGCGCCGCTTCTGGGTGAGCGCGGCTCTGGCCGTGCCGACACTGATCCTCGAGATGGCCGCGCACTTTCCGGCTCTTGGCCTTCATCACTACCTCTCCGCGCAGGCCTCGGTCTGGATCCAGTTTGTGCTCGGCACGCCGGTGGTGCTGTGGGCCGGATGGCCGTTCTTCGAGCGCGGCTGGGCGTCGGTGCGTCATCGGTCTTTGAACATGTTCAGCCTGATCGCGCTCGGCATCGGCGCCGCCTACCTCTACAGCCTCGTAGCCACGTTTCTGCCCGGCGTCTTTCCGGCGGGGCTGCGGCACGAAGGTGTCATCCCCGTCTACTACGAAGCGGCCGCGGTCATCACCGTGCTGGTGCTGCTCGGGCAGGTACTTGAGTTGCGTGCGCGCGAGAAGACCAGCGGCGCTATCCGTGCGCTGCTGAAGCTGGCTCCCAAGATCGCGCACAGGATGACGGCCGGCGGTGGCGATGAGGAGGTGTCGCTGGACCAGGTCCACATTGGGGATCGACTGCGCGTTCGGCCCGGGGACAGTGTTCCGGTCGACGGCGTCGTGCTCGAGGGCAACAGTGCAATCGATGAGTCGATGGTGACCGGCGAATCCATGCCGGTCGAGAAGGAGCCCGACGCCAAACTCATCGGCGGCACGATCAATGGCACCGGCGCGCTCATCATGCGCGCCGAGCGCGTGGGTGGCGAGACAGTGCTCGCGCGCATCGTACACATGGTCGCGCAGGCCCAGCGCAGCCGCGCGCCGATCCAGCGGCTCGCCGATGTGGTTTCGGCCTGGTTCGTTCCGGCAGTAATGCTGGTTGCCGTCGTGTCCTTTGTTTGCTGGCTGCTGTGGGGTCCGGCGCCGGCCCTCTCCTATGCGCTGATTGCCGCCGTCTCTGTGCTCATGATCGCCTGCCCGTGTGCGCTCGGACTCGCTACGCCAATGTCGATCATGGTAGGGATCGGCCGCGGCGCCACAGCCGGTGTGCTGATCAAAAACGCCGAGGCGCTGGAGCGCTTCGAGCGCGTCGATACGCTGCTGGTGGATAAGACCGGAACACTGACCGAGGGCAAGCCACGGGTCATCGGTGTCATCGCCGCCGAAGGATTCGACGAGGCGCAGCTGCTGACGCTCGCGGCGAGTGTCGAGCGATCGAGCGAGCATCCGCTGGCTGCCGCGATCGTTGCCTCCGCCCGCGAGCGCGGCTTGACGCTTCAGGAAGCCACTGATTTCGGTTCCGTAACCGGCCAAGGCGTCAGCGGTCGCATCGGCAAGTATCACGTCGCCATCGGCAACGCCAAGCTCATGGCAGATGCAAGCAGCGCCACCGAAGCCCTGGAGCGGCGCGCCGATGAGTTTCGCAGCGAGGGCGCCACCGTCGTGTATGTGAGGATCGACGCGCGTGCGGCCGGTCTGGTGGCCGTCGCCGATCCTATCAAGCCGACGACGCCCGCAGCACTGGAGACGCTCAGGGCAGCGGGTGTGCGCATCGTGATGCTCACCGGCGACAATCGCAGGACGGCACAGGCGGTTGCGGCGCGACTGGGCATAAGCGAAATCGAAGCCGAGGTGCTGCCGGAACAGAAAAACAGCGTGGTGCGACGGCTGCGCGCGGCAGGCCGGGTGGTCGCGATGGCGGGTGACGGCGTGAACGACGCTCCGGCGCTCGCTGAAGCCGATGTCGGTGTCGCCATGGGCACCGGCACCGATGTCGCGATGGAAAGCGCTGGCGTCACTTTGGTCAAAGGCGATCTGGCCGGGATTGCACGCGCACGCATGCTCAGTCACGCGACCATGCGCAATATCCGGCAGAACCTGGTGCTGGCCTTCGTCTACAACGTCCTTGGCATTCCGGTTGCCGCCGGCGTGCTGTATCCGGCATTCGGTCTGTTATTGAGTCCCATCGTCGCGGCGGCAGCCATGAGCCTGAGTTCGGTGTCCGTGGTCGGCAACGCGCTTCGACTCCGCTTTGTAGCGCTTTAGTCGCGTAACGCCGTCGCGCCGGAGATCGGCACGCCGAAGCTCCAGGCACGGATTGCTGTAATCTGCACCGCTGCAGCGGCAACCCGGCAATCCATGAGCAAGCATCGGCAACCCGCGCTGGCACAGGTCCTGCTCGCCTTCGCCGGCATCTACATCATCTGGGGCACCACGTTTCTGGCGATCGCTTTCGCGATCCGCACCATTCCTCCGTTTTTCAGCGGCGGCGTGCGCTTTCTGATCGCCGCCAGCCTACTGTACGCGTGGCTGCGCGCGCACGAGCCGCGGCCGTTCGCGCGGCTGCATATCGGCGGCAGCATCCTGTGCGGTGTGCTGATGACCGGTATCGGCAACGGGTTCGTGGTGTGGTCGCAGCTCGGCCTGCCTACGGGCATCTGCGCCCTGTTCGTCGGTGCGCTGCCGGTGTCGACCTTGATCCTGGATTGGATGTTTTTCTCCAGGCGCGCGCCGAGCCTGCAGTCGGCGCTCGGCGTCGCCATTGGTCTTGCCGGCGTTGTCGTGCTGACGGCGCACACCCAGTCGTTCTCGGGCTCGATTCGACCAGTGCACGTGATCGCGGTGCTCAGCGCCGAACTGGCCTGGAGTGCCGGGACGTTGCTGCAGCGCCGGTATGTCAGCGCCGAGCGCATCGTCAATTTCAGCTGCCTGCAGATGCTGGCCGGCGCGCTGTTTCAGCTGCTGATGGGGTGCATCGATCGGGAGTGGATCGGCTTCGTGCCGGCGCAGATCTCATGGCAGTCGATGCTGGCGGTGCTGTATCTGGTGGTGTTCGGCAGCCTGGTCGCGGTCAACTGCTACTCGTTCCTGATCGCGCACGTGCCGGCGCAGAAGGTAACCACCTATGCGCTGGTGAACCCCGTGATCGCCTTGGGGCTTGGCGCCCTGGTGCTGCACGAGAAGATCAACGCTTGGGCGATCGTCTCGGCCATACTGGTGCTCGTGGGCGTGGCCCTGGTGCTGTTTCAGCGCCGGGCGCTGGAGCAGCGGCCGCTGACGGCGGCCACGGCGCGGGAGCCGGACGCGGTGTGATGACGCTCCGGGCGCTGGGCGGCGCCGCGCTTGCCTTAGGCCCCTGCGGACTGCTATAAAGCGCCCCTTTCGCCCGTACCGAGTCACGGCGATACAGCCTTAACTCATTGATTTCGCAAGGTGTAGCTCATGTCTCGCGTCTGTCAGATCACCGGCAAGCGCCCCATCACGGGCAATACCGTCTCGCACGCCAACAATAAGCGACGGCGACGTTTCCTGCCGAACCTGCACGCGCAGCGTTTCTGGCTCGAGAGCGAGAAGCGCTGGGTCACGCTGCGCGTGTCCGCCAACGGCATGCGCACCATCGAGAAAAAGGGCCT
>DATNNU010000280.1:0-6551 GCA_035601675.1 Steroidobacteraceae bacterium
TAGTCATGTTCAGCCGGATCGTAGAGCGTCTGGCTGATCAGGCTGCCGCCGCCGCCGGTCAGCTCGCGCGTGAAAGCGTCGATTACCCGCATACCCCAGTCACCGCGCGGCACCAGGGCAACGCCACGGCGGCGCCCGTCCGCCAGTATGCGGCGCGCGACCAGCTGGGCTTCGTCTTCCGGCGACAGCGCGAACTGGTACAGGCCGCCGGGGGCGGGCTGGTCCGCCGGCAGAAAATTGAGCGCCAGCACCGGGACCGATTGAGAACCCAGAGCGGCGACCGCGGCCACATCCTCGCGCAGCAACGGTCCGACGATGAAGCTGCTGCCGGCCGCGCGCGCCTGGGCGATGGCATCGGCCGGCGTGACCGCGCCGGTGTCGTAGACCTGCAGCGCGGGCCGGGTGGCGGGCGGCAACTGGTAGTAGGCGCTCAGAAAGCCATCGCGTACCGTCGCTGCCTGTCCCGAGGCTGGGCCGGTCAACGGCAACAGCAGCGCGATGCGTCCCCCCGGTGCCGCCACCACCAGCGGCGGCGGCAGCGCCTGGGCCAGCACTTCGAGCGCCGGGTGGTTGGGATACTTGGCGCGCCAACCGGCCGCCTCGGCTTCGCCGATCAGCGAAGCGCCGTGGGTATCGGTGGCGATGGCTCCCAGATCAAGCCAGCCGCGCACGATCGGGTCCTGGCTGGCCGCAGCTTCCAGCTTGACGCCGTGTTCGCGCGCATCACGCAGCGCGGCGAGCAGCTGTGAGCGCAACTGCGTGCGCTCGGCAGCATTGGCCGTGAAGCCTTCGGCGGCCATCTCGGCGCGAATGCCGTCGACCGGGCGCGCCGCTGCCAGCGCGATGCGCATCTTGAGCGCGTAATAACGTAGCGCCGCGCCGGCAGCGGCAGAACCGGTGGCAGCGGACTCGGGGATGGCACCGATCTTCTGCCAGGCTTCCTGAGCACGATTGCCGAGCAACGAGGTCTCGGCGTCGAGCAGTGAGCGCTCCAGGCTTTGCGCCGCGGTCTGCGGCGCGCCGATGCCAGCGAGCACGCGCGCGGCGTCGGCGGCGCGGCCGGCGGCGAGCCATTCACGGCTGGCCGCGAGCTGCAGCTCGATCTGCTCCGGAGGCAGCCGCGTTGCCGCCAGGTTTTCGTACTGGGTGGCGGCCTGGGCATGATCGCCTTTGCGCGCCGCCGCTTCGGCGGCCGGCACGGTGCCGGCGCGCTGTGAAACCGGCGGCAGCGCCGCGCACGCGGCCAATGCCAGTGCGGCGATGCCGACCAGCCAGCGGCCAGTGGAGCCAAGCATTGTGAGTTGCACCATCGACACCTAGCCCTTGAAGCTTGAAACTGCGCGCCGGGGCGCCGCACAGGACGCGCACCGCCGCGGCTAGACACGGAGAATTATAGTGGCTCGGACCGACCAGCTCCCGTCCGCAGGCAGGCTCGAGGTGGTCGCGACGCCGATCGGCAATCTCGGCGACCTGAGCGCCCGGGCGCGCGAAGTGCTGGCCGCGGCCGATCTGATCGCGGCCGAGGATACGCGACGCACGGCCCAGTTGCTCAACGCGATCGGGGTCTCCGGCCAGCTGATCTCGCTGCACGATTATAACGAAGAGGCTCGCATCGAGCCGTTGCTGCAGCAGCTCAAGGCCGGCAAGGTGATTGCGCTGGTGAGCGATGCGGGCACGCCGCTGCTGTCCGACCCCGGCTTCGGGCTGGTACGTGCGGCGGCGGCGGCCGGCATCGAAGTGCGGGCCGTGCCGGGCGCCTCGGCGGTGACGGCGGCCCTGAGCATCGCCGGTCTTGCCACCGATCGCTTCGCGTTCGAGGGCTTTCTGCCGTCGCGCGCCGGGGAGCGCCGCGCGCTGCTCGCACGCCTGGCGGCCGAAGCGCGCACGCTGGTGTTGTTCGAAGCACCGCACCGCATTGCCGCCACGCTCGCCGATCTGGCGCGAAGCTTCGGCGAACAGCGAGCGGCGGTGGTGACGCGCGAGCTGACCAAGATGCACGAAAGCGTGTATCGCGGCACGTTGCGCGAGTTGTGCGCGATGGCGCGTGCCGACGCTGATTTTGCCCGCGGTGAAATCACCGTGGTGGTCGCCGGCGCCGCCCCCGAGCGCGCCGTCAGCGGCGATAGCGAATTGCTGACACGGGCGCTGCAGCTGCTGCTCGAGGCATTGCCGCCGGCGCGTGCGGCCGCGATCGCCGCCCAGCTCGCCGGGGCCAAGCGCAGCGATGCCTATCAGTTGGCATTGCGGCTGCAGCGCGCTCCGGCGGCCGACTGAGTCGCCGCCGGGCAGGCAGCGCCCGGGCATTGATGGTCCCGGCAACACAGGGTCATGGTAAGGTGCTGCGGCGGAGAGTCGGCTGGGCAGTCGCTGCGTTTCATCACAATGAAGCGTGGAGGAAAGTCCGGGCTCGGCGGGCAGGGTGCCAGGTAATACCTGGGGGGCGCGAGCCCACGGAAAGTGCAACAGAGAGTAGACCGCCTAAGCGCTCGTGAAGAGTGCCGGTAAGGGTGAAACGGTGCGGTAAGAGCGCACCGCGTCAGTGGCAACACGCGACGGCATGGCAAACCCCACCTGGAGCAAGGCCAAATAGGGAAGCCGCAGTCTTGCAAAGGACTGCAGCGTGCGCCCGCACGTGCTTCCGGGTAGGCCGCTTGAGTCGTGCGGTGACGCACGTCCCAGAGGAATGACTGTTCACGACAGAACCCGGCTTACAGGCCGGCTCTCCGCCTGTCGGTGAGCGCCCTACAGTCGAATGTCAGCGAGCTTTACAGCACAAGCTCATGATCCCTAAAGACTATCGCTTCCAAGGCGTCGATCGGATATCATCCGGGGCGCGTAAGTCCCTACTGCGCCTCAAAAATTTCCCCCTCAGGCGTTGACACGGCCGGCTCGTCGTTCCTATAGTGGCGATAAGTGGGAGAAAGTGGGGAAAAATGGGCGATCCTGCCCCAGTCCAATGTTCCGCGGCGCAGCAAAAGTCACCTTGGACGACAAGGGACGCATGGTCGTCCCGACACGCTATCGCGAGCGCCTGCTGGAGCGATCGCAAGGCCAGCTGGTGGTCACGGTCGACCGGGACGGGCAGTGCCTGCTGATTTATCCGCTGGGCGACTGGGAACAGGTCGAGCGCCAGCTGATGCAGCTGCCGAGCTTGCATGCGCAGTCGCGGCGCCTGCAGCGGCTCATGGTCGGTCATGCGACCGACCTCGTCCTCGATGGGCATGGACGCATGCTGCTGCCGGCGGAATTGCGCGAATTTGCCGGCCTTGATCGGCGCGCGATGCTAATCGGGCAGGGCAATCGCTGTGAACTATGGGACGAGTCTCGCTGGATGGAACGGCGCGGTTTCTGGCTGAAGAGCGAGGCATCGGCGACCGATCTACCGGCGGAACTTGATTCGCTGTCGCTTTGAGGCGGCGTCGAGCGGTCGCGGGGACGAGGGGAGTTGGATGAGCACACGCCGGTGCTTGTCGAGGAGGCGCTTGAGGCGCTGGCGCTGCGCCCTGGCGGTCTGTACGTCGACGCGACATTCGGCCGCGGTGGGCACACCGCGCGCATCCTCGAAGCGCTTGGCAGCGGGGGGGAAGTCGTGGCCATCGATCGAGACCCCGCGGCCATTGCGGCCGGGCGCGCGCTCTTTGCGCACGAGGCTCGCCTGCAGCTGGTGCACGGTGAGTTCGGCGAACTTGCGACGCTGGTGCATGCGCACACAACTCGTACGCATTGCGATGGCGCGCTGTTCGATTTCGGCGTCGCCTCCCCGCAGCTCGACGACGCTGCGCGCGGCTTCAGCTTCAGCAAAGACGGCCCGCTCGACATGCGCATGGACCCGACGCGCGGCCAACCAGTTTCCGTGTGGCTCGCACATGCGAGCGTCGATGAGATTCGTCACGTGATCGCGACCCTGGGCGAAGAGCGCTTTGCCAATCGCATCGCCGCCGAGATCGTGCGTGCGCGCGCCTCCGTGGGGCTCACCGGCACCAGCGAACTGGCGGCACTGGTGGCGCGCTGCGTGCGCACGCGCGAGCCGGGCAAGCACCCGGCTACCCGCACGTTTCAGGCGCTGCGCATGTACATCAATGACGAGCTGGGGCAGATGCAGCGCGGCCTCGAACAGGCGCTGCAACTGCTCGCCCCGGGCGGGCGGCTGGTAGCGATCAGCTTCCATTCGCTCGAGGACCGGCTGGTCAAGCAATTCATCCGCGTGCACTCCGAGCTCGATCCGGTCCTCGCCCGCCTGCCGATGCCGCCCAGCGGCGCTCAGCCGCCACTGCGCCGCATCGGCAGCAAGCAGCGTGCCGGGGCGGATGAACTCGCCGCTAACCCGCGCGCCCGCAGCGCCGTGCTGCGCGTCGCCGAACGGCGCCCATGAGCACAACACGGCGACTGCTGCTGCTGGTGCTGCCGTTGCTATGGTCTGCCGTGCTGGTATCGAGCGCCGGCGCGATCTACAGCAAGTATCGCGCGCGCGAGCTGTTCGTCGAACTCGAACGGCTCAATACCGGACGCGATGAACTGGATGCCGAGTGGGGCCGGCTGCAGCTCGAGCAGAGCGCGTGGTCGGCCTACGCCTTCGTCGAGCGCGTCGCCAGTGAACGGCTGCACATGAGCATTCCGGACTCGCGCGACATCGAGATCCTGACGCCATGAAGGGCCTGCGGTCGCGCGACGGATCACGCCGGACCGGCGCCGCGCGCGGCGCCGAGCGCGCCAGCGCGCATTCGTTTCGCGCCCGCCAATGGCTGCTGTTCGGGCTGCTGCTGGCCGCCGCCGCGGGGCTGATGGGGCGCGCGGTGAACCTGCAGCTGGTCGATTCCGGTTTCCTGGCGTCGCAGGGCGACGCGCGCTTTTCGCGTGTCGCCACCATCACCGCGCATCGCGGCAACATCATCGATCGCAACGGCGAGCCGCTGGCGGTCAGTACGCCGGTGGATTCGGTGTGGGCCAATCCACGCGAGCTGTCCGGCAGCATCGAGCAGCTGCCGCACCTGGCGGCGGCGCTGGGCGCCGACCGCGCCGAGCTGACCCGCCGCGTCAGCAGCAACCTGGATCGCGAGTTTCTCTATCTGGCGCGCGGCATGACGCCGGTGGATGCGCTGCGCGTCAAGCAGCTGAATCTGTCCGGGGTGTTTCTGGCGCGCGAATACCGCCGTTACTACCCGGCCGGCGAAGTGGCGGGGCACGTGCTTGGTTTTACCAGCATCGATGACGTCGGCCAGGAAGGCACCGAGCTGACCTTCGACAACTGGCTCGCGGGCGAGAACGGCGCCAAGCGCGTCATCCAGGACAGCAAGGGCCGCAAGGTCGAGGACGTCGAGAGCATTCGGCCGGTGCGGCCAGGCCGCGACCTGAGCCTGAGCATCGATCTGCGCATCCAGTACATGGCGTACCGCGAGCTCAAGAGCGCGATCGTCGAGAACCGTGCGCACGCCGGTTCGGTGGTGGTGATAGACATCGATACCGGCGAGGTGCTGGCGATGGTCAATCAGCCGGCTTACAACCCCAACGATCGCGAGCAGATGGTGCCGGCGGCGTACCGCAATCGCTCAGTCACCGATCTGTTCGAACCCGGCTCGAGCGTCAAACCGTTCATCGTTGCGGCGGCGCTGGCATCCGGCAAGTTCAACGCCGACAGCGTCATCGACACCGGCCCTGGTTTCATCCAGGTCGGCGCCACCACTTTTGAAGACGAGCACAATCTCGGCGCCATCGGCCTCGCCACCGTGCTGGCCAAGTCCTCCAACGTCGGCATGGCCAAGCTGGCGCTGCAACTCGAGCCGCAGCAGATCTGGACCACGCTCAACCACTTCGGCTTCGGCCAGGTGACCAGTAGCGGCTTTCCGGGTGAGTCCGCCGGCGTGTTCACCAACTACTCGCACTGGCGCGCGATCAGCATCGCGACGATGTCGCATGGCTACGGCCTTTCAGTCACGCCGCTGCAGCTGGCACAGGCCTATGCCGCCATCGGCGCGCGCGGCGTTCGCCGGCCGGTGTCGCTGCTGCGCCTGGATTCGGCGCCGGTGGGCGAGCGCATCCTCGAGCAGGCGGTGTGCCGCTCCCTGATTCAGCTGCTCGAGGCGGTGACCACGCAGGAGGGCGCCACCGGCGTGCACGCCAGGATTCCCGGCTATCGTGTGGCCGGCAAGACCGGTACTGCCTGGAAATCCGTCAACGGCAGCTATTCCAAGGACCGCTATACCTCGGTGTTCGCCGGAATGGCGCCGGCCTCCAATCCGCGCCTTGCGGCTGTGGTCGTGATCGATGAGCCGACTGCCGGCAAGTACATGGGCGGTGATGTGTCGGCGCCGGTGTTCTCTGCGGTGGTCGGCGGTGCGCTGCGCCTGCTGGCGGTGGCGCCCGATGAGCCCACCACCCCGAACTCGCCATTGACTCGCGGTCAGCGACTGGCGCTGCGATGAATGTCGAGGCGCTAGCGAACTGGCGGCCGCTCAAAGCCCTGCTCGGCGGCCTGGTCGATGTGCCCGAGCGGCTGGAAGTCTCGGACATCACCCAGGACAGCCGCTGCGTGACGCCCGGTGCCGCCTTCCTGG
>DATNNU010000281.1:0-2089 GCA_035601675.1 Steroidobacteraceae bacterium
CGTAACCGCGCGCCCCCAGCTGAATCGCCCGCACGGCGAGTGAGGCATCCTCGTGCATGCTGAACACCAGGATTTTCGCATCCGGCTGGCGCTCGGTAATACGACGGATGATCTCGAAGCCGCTGACGCCGGGCATCGAAAGATCGAGCACCACGACGTCCGGCGCGTGCTCCAGGTAGAGCAGATAGGCGCGCTCGCCGCTCTCGGCCTCGGCCACCACGCGCATGCCCGGCTCCTGTTCGAGCAGGCGGCGAAATCCGGCGCGCACCACGGCGTGGTCATCGACCAACATGATCCGTATCGGCCCGCCGTTCATGGCGCAACCGCGCTCGAGGTGGGTACCGGAATCGTTACGCTGACACGCGTGCCCTGATCCGGGGTGCTGTCGATACTGGAGAGTCCATCGAGCACCTTGACGCGCTCGCGCATGCCCATCAGGCCGAAGCCGCGCTGTGGAGCGCCGATGTCGAACCCCTTGCCGTCGTCCGCCACCGCGACCCGCAGCGACGCGCCCGACGCCGCCTCGCCCAGGCCGACCTCGATATCGACCCGACGTGCCTGGGCATGGCGCGCAATATTGGTCAGACATTCCTGAACCACCCGGTAGGCGGCCGTGCTTAGCTCAGGCTGCAGGCGGTTCAGTACCTGCTGCACCTGCAGCGTACAGACCATCTGAGGATTGCGTTGCTGAAAAGCCGCCACCAGCTCGCGCAAGGCGGCCGCAAGGCCGAGTCCCTCGAGCTCCGCCGGCCGCAGACGCTGCAGCATGCCGCGCACCATGTCCTTGATCTGCGCGGTCACGGCCACGATGGCCTCCGCGCTCTCGCGCACCGAGAGGCCGCCCCGATTGCGGATCGCCGCGGCATCGGCGTGAATCGCGCTCAGGCACTGGCCGATCTCATCGTGCAGCTCACGTGCCAGGCTGCGCCGCTCGTCCTCTTGCATCTGCAGCAAGCGTCCGGTGAGCCGTTGATTCTCCGCGACGCTTTGCTCCAGGGTCTGCGCCATGTGATTGAACCCCACGCTGATGCGCGACATCTCGGGCAGGCCGAAGCGCGGCAGGCGAGCGCCCAGGTGGCCTCGTTGGATCTCGCCGAGCGCGGCCAGGATGTGCTCGATCGGCCGCAGTGCGTGGGCCACCGCCCACCAGACCAGCACATTCACCAGCACGAAGAACAGCAGCAGCAATTCGAGCAGTCCGCGCGAGGTGGTCCAGATCTCGTCCATCTCATAGCTGGGATCGGCTGCGATGATCAGCTGGCCGAGCACCGTACCGTCGTAGCTCACGCTGCGCGTGGCCGGTGGTACCGGGGTTGAGGCCGCGTGTACCATGCGCACGAACCAGCGCGGCGCGACCGATGTCCGGTCGTGGCTACCCTCGTTGCTGTCGAGCAGGCGGCCGTTGCTATCGTAGAATTTCACCGACAGATGGCGCACGTCGCCGAGTTCGCGCAGCTGGAACAGCGGCACCATGTAACCGGTCGTGGACCAGCGATCGCGCATGAGCGCGAGTTGCGCATCGAGGAAATGACCGGTCAGATTCAGCGTCGACAGCACCTCGTCGCGGATGTCGTCACGCGCCTGGCGCACGACGTACGCTCCGCCGGCGAGGGTGAGCAAGGCGATCAGTGCGGTAATCAACAGGCTCAGCCGCAGCTTGAGCGTGCTGCCGACCGCCGGCAATCGATCTCGACGTAGAGGCGTGAGCACGGTTGCCACTGTAGCAACGAATCATGCCGACCGGTCTGGTCGCAGGCGCCACGATCCGGCGCACATCGGGATCGGGTCTCCCGCTCGCCGAGCTTGGGTACATATATCTTATATTATTATAAACATATATGATTATTCTAATGTGATTTCTGTGTCGATATCCGGCTGCAGCCAACCCCTACAGGCCAGTGCGACGCCGGGAGAATTTCCCGCTGCAGGCGGGACAAGTTCCGTGGCCTGCAGGCCGCCGTGAATCGACACTGCGCTGCTGGTGCTCTGAGAAAGGAGAGGATGGTTGGCGCAGTCGACAAAGTCTGTGGCGCTGTGTGGCTTGCTGTGCATGGCAGCTTCGGCGCTGCCGGCGCCCGCATCAGCCGCC
>DATNNU010000282.1:0-5771 GCA_035601675.1 Steroidobacteraceae bacterium
GGGCGGCGCGGGTGTTGCGGCAGCCGCGAACGCACACGGCGCATCGGGGTGGGAATGGGCCTGCTCCGGCGCCGATCGAAGGTGCTGTAAGCCGCACAGCACGAGCGCGACTCCATCGGTGCTGCGCGCCGGCATCACACCGGTCGGCAGCAGCGGCCGCATCATCAGCAGCGGCAGCAGCCACAGCATCCACAATTGCGCGCGTCGCCCCCTCATTCGACGGCCATCTTAATGATATTTTGACGCTCGTGCGCATCCTTCCCTGGTACATCATCGTGCTGCTGGCAGCGGCGTTAGCCGACACGACCGGCGCCGGCGACGCCACCATGCGAGCCGCGGTGGTCAGCTCCGGCAGAATCCAGATCCGCGACGTCGCTCGCCCGGTCGCCGGACCCGGGCAGGTGCTGGTGAAAATTCGCTATGCCGGGGTCAATCCCGGCGACTGGAAGGCGGCCGCGGGCTCGTCGGACGATGCTGCGACTGCAGACCGTTTGACTGCTGGCGCCGGATCCGGCAACACCGACGCCAGTGCCTCCCCGATCCCGGGCGTCGACGGCGCCGGGGTGATCGCGGCCGTGGGAGGCGGCGTCGCCGGGTACAAAATCGGCGATGCCGTGATCGTCTGGTCACAGGCGCGCGGCACCTATGCGCAGTACGTCGCCGTACCCACGGACACCATCACGCTCAAACCGGATAGCCTGTCGTTTGCCGAGGCGGCGGGCGTTGCGCACGCCGGCCTCGCGGCCTGGAACCTGCTGATCGATCGAGCCAAAGTGCGCCCGGGCCAGACAGTGCTGGTAGTCGGAGGCGCCGGCGGCGTCGGATCGGCGGCGGTGCAGATCGCCAGGAACAGAGGCGCGCAGGTGATCGCGACCGCATCCGCGCACAACGCCGGCTATCTCAAAGCACTGGGCGCGGCTACGGTGATCGACTACAGCGCGCAACATGTCGAGGATCAGCTGCGCAATATCGATATCGCACTCGATACCGTGGACATCGACAACGCCTATCGCGCCCTTGCCGTAGTCAGGCGAGGTGGCTATCTGGTCTCGACCGTCGGCCTGCCGCTGGCCGCGCAATGTGCGGCACGCGGGGTGATCTGTTCCAGCCTTACCCTGACCGGCACGCCACCTCGCCTGGCGCTCAAACAAATCGCCGACTGGTCGCTGGCTGGGATTTTCAAGGTCAATATCGATCGCACCTTCGAGCTGACCCAAGTGCTCGAAGCGTGGCAGTACAGCCAGGCCGGCCACACCCGCGGCAAGTCCGTGATCAGGATAAGCGACTGAAATCAAACAGCTTGGCGCCCTGCAGGCGCGTTATAACGCCGTCAATCGACGGAACTTTGGCACAGTGAGTTCCGTCTCACGATTGTCCGGGGGATTCTGTCAAGCTATGAGCCTTGTCAAGTCAGGGAGTGTCGGACCTTACGTGAAACCCAATCATTTACGCGCCGTGCTCGCGCTGTGCGCGTTCAGCCTGTACGGCGCGCTATGGCTTCCGGTCCCGGCGGCAGCTCACCTGGGCGGCGATGCCGACTCCGTCAGCGCCGATAGCGACGTCCTGCACGCCCAGCTGCGCAGCATTCCCATGCAGCAATACAACCGGCATGACATCAGCACTGCCGCCGGCACCGTGGTGCACGAGTACGAAACACGTCAAGGCACGGTATTCGCCGTCACCTGGCAAGGCTCCCTGCCGCCCGATCTGCAGCAGCTATTCGGTAATTACTACCCACGCTACCAGGCCGCGGCCTCCGCAAGGCTGCGGCCTGGGATGCATCGGCAGCTGAATATTGCAGGGCCCGATCTGGTGGTGCAGTCGACGGCGCGCCTGCGCGCTTTCGGTGGCATCGCTTATATCCCGAATCTCGTGCCCGCCGGCGTATCCGTCGTTGATCTTCAATAGCGAGACTGATGCATGAGCCACCGCTGCCGCTGGACCCTATGGCTTGGCCTGTGCATGCTCGCCGGCTGCGGCGGTGGCACCACCAGCGGCACTAGCGCGAGCAGTTCGAGCAGCAGTTCAAGCGGCGCCGCCGTCTCGAATGTCGTCACGCTCACCGTCGGAGCAGGGCCCGCCGCAGCGATGGGAGGCACATTCAATATTCCGTACGCCAGTGTGAAGGTCTGCAAACCGGGTACCACCACCTGCGCCACCATCGACAACGTGCTGGTCGACACTGGCTCGGTTGGCCTGCGCATCATGGCCTCGGCTCTGAGGTCCGCTGGCCTGACGCTGACCGACATGGCCGATCCCAATAATTCGAGCAACAGCATCGCCGAATGCCTGCCGTTTGCCGACGGCTACACCTGGGGCCCGGTCGCGACCGCCGATGTCAGCATCGGCGGTGAGCTCGCGAGCAACCTGTCGGTCAACATCATCGATGACAACGGCTCCTATGCGGCGACGGCACCGTCCAGCTGCACCAGCATTCTCAGCTCCAGTACTAATTCACTGAATTCGGTCAGCGCCTTTGCCGCCAATGGCGTACTCGGCGTCGGAATCTTCGACCAGGATTGCGGCAACTCGTGCGCCAACTGCGCCAGCTTCATGCCCAATGGCTGCAACACCGCCATGAGCGATCTCTACTACAGCTGCAACAGCGCCACCAACAGCTGCGCCTTCACGCCAGTGGTTCTGACCGCTCAGGTTAGAAATCCAGTGGCGCTGTTCGCGACCGACAACAATGGGGTCATCGTGGAGCTGCCTGCACTGCCCGCGGCCGGACAGAGTGGGGCGAGCGGCACGCTGGTCTTCGGTATAGGAACGCAGAGCAACAATGGTCTCGGCAGCGCCACCGTGCTCACGACCAACAGCGCCGGCAATTTCACCACGCTGTACAAGGGCCAGATGCTGAGCAGCAGCTTCATCGACTCGGGTTCCAATGGACTGTTCTTCCCGGACAGCTCAATCACGGTCTGCACCAGTACGACGTCTAGTCCCAATGCCAACGAATTTTTCTGCCCCAACGCGACGCAGATGCTGACCGCCACCAATCAGGGCCAGAACGGCGCCACCAGCGTGGTGAAGTTTGATATCACCAGTCTGAACAGCCTCAGCAATAGTTTCTACGCCAGTGCCAGCATCGGCGGTCCGGCCGCCACCAGCGCTGCACTGGGCAGCTATTTCGACTGGGGCCTGCCGTTCTTCTACGGCCGACCGGTGTTCACGGCGATCGAAGGTAAGCCCGCCGGCAGCGCGACCGGCCCCTACTACGCCTATTGAGCAGCCCGCCTCGCGTCGAATTCACCGCAGCTCTGCGCACATGGATACACTCTACAGGTACCTGGTGCCAGGACTGTGGATCGCCTGGTTGCTCTATTGGCGTATTTCGGCTGCCGGAGTCAAAGCGGCCCGGCGCCGCGAATCGCCCGCCTCGCGCGCGGCGCACCTGGTACCGCTCGCCATCGCCGGCCTGCTGCTTTGGATGGACCCGATTGCCGGCGGCGGCGTGCTGTTCGAGCGCTTCCTGCCGCAGAGCGACGGCACCTACCGGACCGGCGCGTTGCTGCTGGCATTGGGACTGGCATTCAGCGTCTGGGCACGGGTGTATCTCGGTCGCAACTGGAGTGCGACCGTAACCGTGAAAGAAGACCACGAACTGATCCGCAGCGGGCCGTACAGCCTCGTGCGCCACCCGATTTACACCGGGCTGCTGCTCGGCTTCATCGGAACCGCGATCGTGCGCGGCGAGTGGCGCGGCGTGCTCGCGGTGCTGATCGTGTTCGTGGCGCTGTGGCGCAAGCTGCGGCTCGAGGAGCGCTGGATGAGCGAAACCTTCGGTGAGGAATATCGGCGCTACCGCGAGCACAGCGCCGCATTGATACCGTATCTGCTCTGAGCCCGCCTCGCGCGCTAAGATCCTCCGCGATCTTCATCGGCGAAAATCTCTGTGCAGGGGCGCTAGCGGCTCAGCAGCGGCACGCCGATCAGCAGCGCGTGCAGCCGGTAGATGAACAGCGCGTACAGCCCGAGGCCCAGCACCAGCGCGATCAGGTCGTTGTAGCGTGATGGCGGCGCGGCGGGCACCGGCGCCGGGACGCGGCGCTTGAGCGAAACACGAACCGCGACCGCCCAGATCAGAAAGCTACCGAACAGCAGCACATCGGCGAGCGTGCCGTTGACCAGCAGATGCGCCGTCGCCCATATCTTTACCGCGGCCAGCATCGGATGCTTGGCCGCGGTCTTGATGCGGCCGGGCAAGTACGCGGCCAACAGCAGCGGAAATACCGGCAGCATCATCAGCCAGGTCACGTAGTGCAGCCACGCCGGCGATCGGTACAGCACTACCGGCGTGCCTCGCGCCTGCGCAAAACCGAGCACCATCAGGGCCAGACCGGCCGCGCTGATCAGCGAATAGACGCCTTTCCACGAGCCAGCGCGCAGATGCATCAGCATGCGATTGCGCCAGCCTGGGGCGACGAGCGCCACCGAATGCGGCACGAAGAACACGATCAGCCCCGCAAGCAACATCAGCATCGTGGACTCCTCGCGGTCACTTCCGCGGACGGCGCGAAGTGATAGCATCGCACTCCGGCGGCGTCGATGTTAAGGCAATTGACCGGAGAGCACTTATGTCCGACAGGCATTCACCTCGGTTGTCGTTGCAGCTTGGCGGCGCGGCCCTCGCTCTGACATGTGCAATCGGAGCCGCGGCGGCCGACGGCGGCTTCAGGCTGCAGAGTCCGACCGTGGCGCCGGACAGCATGCTGTCGAACGATCAGGTCTACAGCGGCTTTGGCTGCAGTGGCAAGAACATCTCGCCGGCGCTCACGTGGAAGGACGCCCCGCGCGCCACCAAGAGCTTCGCCGTGACCGTCTACGATCCGGACGCGCCCACCGGCTCGGGCTGGTGGCATTGGGTGGTCTATAACATTCCCGCCAATGTGACCGAGTTGCCTGCCGGCGCCGGCAATGCCGGCGGCAAGCTGCCTGCCGGTGCCCTGCAGGGCCACACTGATTTCGGGACCTCCGGATTTGGCGGCGCCTGCCCGCCCGCGGGCGACAAGCCGCATCGCTATGTCTTCACCGTGTATGCACTCAAGTCCGAGAAAATCTCCGTGCCGGATGAGGCCAGTGCAGCCATGGTGGGTTTCATGATCCACTCCAACGCGCTGGCGAAGGCCAGCTTGACGGCGCGCTACGGACGCTGATCGCGAGCCAGGCCGATGGCACATGGCGTCGTAGCGATCCAGAAGCTCAAGGTCCATGCCGACCGACGCGGCGCGGTATTTGAACCGCTGGAACCCGCGCTGCTGGCCGGTTGGCGCAACGTGCATACGGTTATCTCCGAACCTGGAGCGATCCGCGGCAATCATCGCCATGTGCGCGGCACCGAAGTCACCGCGGTCCTGGGGCCGGCACTGGTGCGTTATCGCAGCGGCGATACGATCGAGGAACAGCAGGTGCCGGACGGCGAAGCCTGGCGCTTCGCATTTCCTCCGGGCACTGCGCATGCGTTCAAGAACACCGGCGCCAGACCGATCGTACTCGTGTCCTTCAACACCGAAGAACACGATCCGGTCCGAGCGGACACAGAGCGCGAAGAGCTGATTGCCCCTTGAGCTCAAGACCGCCGCTGCGGTCGCACAAACGCGCCATGCTTAGGGCGGCTGATTGCGTCAAGCGCGGCTTCATCATCGTTCTCAGCGCAACGGTCACGGCCGTCGGCGCCGCTGGACTGTGGCCTGTCCCGGCGCCGGCCGCAGCCGCCAGCGCAGCGCTGGCCAGCGCGCGCAACCTGCGCAGTCAGGGCTGCGGCGGCCACG
>DATNNU010000283.1:0-11294 GCA_035601675.1 Steroidobacteraceae bacterium
TGACCGGGTAGGAGTAGATCAGGCCTTCCTCGATCCCATAGCTGCCGTCCGAGGCGATGGCCATGCTGGTCCAGTCGCCTGGCGCGCTGCCGAGCATCCAGGTGCGCACGTGATCGATCGCAGCCGACGCGGCCGATGCGGCCGACGAGGAGCCGCGGGCTTTGATGACTGCGGCACCGCGCTGTTGCACCGTGGGAATGAAATGCTCCTCGAGCCATTGCTGCTCGACCAGGCTGCTGGCCGGCTGACCTTTGACCAGCGTATGACTGACATCCGGGTACTGCGTCGATGAATGATTGCCCCAGATCGTCAGGCGCTTGATGTCATTGACGTGCGTGCCGGTCTTTGCCGCCAGTTGCGACAGCGCGCGGTTGTGATCCAAGCGCGTCATGGCGGTGAAGTTGCGCCGATCGAGCCCCGGTGCGTTGCGGCTGGCGATCAGCGCGTTGGTATTGGCCGGATTGCCGACCACCAGTACGCGCAGCGCGCGGTCGGCAACCGCATCGAGTGCCTTGCCCTGGGCGGAGAAGATTTGCGCGTTGGCGAGCAGCAGATCCTTGCGCTCCATGCCGGGACCGCGCGGGCGCGCGCCCACCAGCAGCGCCACATGGCAGTCGCGAAACGCCACGCGGGCATCGTCGGTGGCCACTACTTTATCCAGCGTGCAGAACGCGCAGTCATTGAGCTCCATCGCGACGCCGCCGAGGGTCGGCAGTGCCGGTGTGATTTCCAGCAGGTGCAGATTAATCGGCTGATCGGCACCGAGCATCGCCCCGGAGGCGACGCGAAAGGCGAGCGCGTAGCCGATCTGGCCGGCGGCACCGGTGATGGCAACGTTCAGCGGCCGCTTCATGAGGACTCCAGGCAGAAAGGAGCGCTGATTCTAGTGACACTGGCGTGCCCGGCAAGCAGCCGGCGTGGCCGCTGTGGCTGGAACGGGGATCTTGGGCCCAGGGGTTGACACATGATTAGTGTTGTAGTTAAATACATCACCAGATCATAAGCACAGCCCAGCACGGGCGGTGCTTGGACCCATCCACCCTACCGGAGCATCGACCATGAACAGTAACCTCCCGAACCGGCCCTTCGGCAAGCCGCTGCGGCTGATGATTTGCGCCGCTCTCGCGTTCGCGATTACCGGCCTCACGACCCAGGTGTTTATCAGCTCGGCCGGTCAACATGAATTCAGGATCGCCTCGACCCGGCTGCCGCCGGACCACACCACCCGCGACATCCCGGGGGCGCATGACCGCGTGGCGCGACTACCCTGAGCGGTCGCCCGAGCGCCTCGGCGATGCCGACGCGCGGTTTGCTAGAGTCCGGCGCTGTTGCACAGCGACACGACCCCTTAAGGCCATAACAGCACGTGAACATCGAGACCCAATGGGACAACAGCCAGCCGATCTATCGGCAGCTGCGCGATCGCGTGGTCGCGATGATCCTCGAGGGAGTGCTCAAGGAGGGTGATCCGCTGCCCTCGGTGCGCAACGTCGCCGCCGAGTTCCGGCTCAACCCGCTGACCGTGCTCAAGGGCTACCAGCAGCTGGTCGACGAGCAGCTGGTCGAAAAGCGCCGTGGCCGCGGCATGTATGTCAGTGCCGGAGCGGCGGCCGCATTGCGCACCGATGAGCGCCGACGCTTTCTTGACACTGACTGGCCCAAAGTGCGCGCGACCATCGCCCGCCTCGGCCTATCCGCCGAAGAACTGCTGCAAGCGCCGACCGAGCCGACGCCGGGCCCCGGGCCTGCGCCACCGGCGGCGGCAAACAAGGATGAGGACGATGGCCACGATCATTGAAGCCAAGAATCTGAGCAAGCGTTACGGCAACTTCGTCGCGCTGGACCACGTCAGCTTTAGCCTGCAGCCGGGCCGCATAGTCGGGCTGATCGGCCGCAATGGCGCCGGCAAGACCACCGCGCTCAAGGCAATCCTCGGGCTCACCCCCTATCAGGGCAGCGTGCAGGTGCTTGGCCTGCAGCCGGAGCGCGATCGCAACGCGCTGATGAGCCAGGTCTGCTTCATCGCCGATGCGGCGGTGTTGCCGCGGTGGCTGACCGTCGCGCACGCGATCGACTACGTCGCCGGCGTGCATCCGCGCTTCGATCGCAAGCGCGCCGAGGAGGTGCTGGCCACGACCGATATCCGCCGCGGCAGCCGCATCGGCGAGCTGTCGAAAGGCATGGTCACGCAGTTGCATCTGGCGCTGATCCTGGCGATCGATGCGCGGTTACTGGTGCTCGATGAGCCCACCCTCGGGCTTGACCTGATCTACCGCCGCCAGTTCTACGACACGCTGCTCAACGACTACTTCGACAAGCAGCGCACGATTCTGCTGACCACCCATCAGGTCGAGGAGGTGGAGAATCTGCTGACCGATGTGCTGTTCATCGACCGCGGGCGGGTGGTACTCGATTCGGCGGTCGAGGATCTGGGCGGGCGTTTTCAACAGCTCCATGTCGCCCCCGACAAGATCGAGGCAGCGCGCGCCCTCAATCCGTTTCACGTGCGCGAGCTGTTCGGCCGAACGATCATGCTGTATGAGAACCGGCCGGCGGCAAGCCTGGCCGCACTCGGTGAGCTGCGAACCCCCGGTATCGCCGACCTGTTCGTGGCCAAGATGCAGGTGGCGGCGCCATGAAAGCCTTGCTGACGCAAATCCAGCGCGAGTTCTGGGAGCACCGTGGGCTGTGGATCGTGCCGCTCGCCATCGCCGCCGTGATGCTGCTGGCGGCCGCGGTCTTCGGCCATATTCAATTCGATTTTAGCAACGCAGCCACCCACTACGACGGGCCCATTCCGCCGCCGCTGGTCGAGCTGGTGGTGCTTGGATGGGCGGTTCCGTTTTACCTCGCGGCAGCGATCCAGGCGGCCGCCTACCTGATCGACTGTCTTTACAGCGAACGCCGCGACCGCAGCATCCTGTTCTGGCGCTCGATGCCGGTGACGGATGCCCGGACCGTGCTGGTAAAGCTGCTGGTCGGACTGGTGCTGGTGCCAGCCGGCGCCTTTGTGCTCGCCGCCACGACCAGCCTGCTGGGCAGCGCGATACTGGTGCTGCGCAATCATGACGTGGTCATCAACGGCACGGGTGTGGTTGCACTGTGGAACACGCTGTCGTGGCTGCGGATGCAGGGCATCATGTTCTACGGGCTGATCGCCGCAATGCTCTGGTACGCACCCTTTGCCGCGTACCTGATGCTGGCCTCGGTCTGGGCCCGCCGCTCCCCGTACGCCTGGGCGTTGCTGCCGCCGGTGCTGCTGATGATCCTGGAGCACATGATATTCGGCAGCAATTACATCGGCCGAATCGTCGATGGCGGCTTCAGCGAACTGCTGCATCTGGCCTATTCTGTCGATGAGCACGGCGGCTTGGGTGTTGGCGATACGCTCGAAGCGCCCAACGCGACTGGCGGCGACATCAGCTTCACCATGCAGCTGCTCAGCCCTTTGCACCTGCTTGCCAGCCCGCGTTTGTGGTGGGGCCTGTTGGCGGCGGCTTCGATGATCGTGCTGACGATGCGCCTGCGACGCTATCGCGACGATTCCTGAACGCCGCTACCGATCGGGCGTCGATCGAGCCCGGCAGTGCCAGCGATTCGATCGGACACCTCGAGGCGCACCTGCAGGGCAGGCCCTGACGCGCATGCGCCAACACTGCTAGCATCGGCGGCGATTGAATTTCGGGGGCGCATGGAGTTCACATGACCCAGCCGACCGTGGCCGCGCGCGGGCCGATCGCCGTGGATGTCGAGGCAGGCAAGACCTACTACTGGTGCAGCTGCGGCCTGTCGGCCACGCAGCCGTTCTGCAGCGGCGCGCATAAGGGCAGCGCTTTCACACCGCTAGCGTACGTGGCCGAGCGCAGCGGTCGGGTCTATTTCTGCGCCTGCAAGCACTCCGCCAAGGCGCCGCTGTGCGACGGCACGCATAAGAGCCTCGGCTGATTGGGAACACCGCCGCATGTACCTGACGGCGCGGCGCGATGCGGATCAGCTGAAACTTACGCTCAGCGGCGAGTGGCGTGCGCAGCGCTTTGCCGACATCGAGGCCGAGCTCGGGGCGGTGGATTTTGCCGGTTTGCGCAGCCTCGATATCGCCGCCGGGCAGACGCAGCTCGATCTGACCGGGGCCTGGGTGCTGCGCGATTTCCTGGATCGGGCGCAAGCGGCCGGCCTCGCAGTTCAATTCCAGAGTCCCGAGCCTGCCGCGCTGGCGCTGGTGGCGCGCTGCAGGAGTGGCGAGATGCCCAGCCACACCCACGGCATCGAGTGGCTCGATCCGGCTCAGGCGGTGGAAGGCCTCGGCCGGCGCGCAGTGCGCGGCCTGCACAATATCGCCGGCGGCGTGAGCTTCCTGGGCCGCATCAGCGTCGCCTTTCTGCGTGCACTGCGGCGCCGGCGGTTGCGGCCGGTCTCGATTGCGCGGCATGTCTACGACACCGGTGTCACCGCGGTCCCGATCGTGTCGCTGATCGCTTTCCTGATCAGTGTGATCCTGGCCTACATGGGCGCGCAGCAGCTGCACAAATTCGGCGCCGACATATTCGTGGTCGATCTGGTGACAGTCGGCGTGCTGCGCGAGCTTGGGGTGCTGCTGACGGCGATCATCGTCGCCGGCCGTTCCGGCAGTGCCTTCGCCGCCGAGCTCGGCGCCATGCAGCTCAACGAGGAGACCGACGCGCTGTCGGCAATCGGCGTGGATCCGATCGAGGTGCTGGTGCTGCCGCGGCTGCTCGGCCTGGTGATCGCGCTGCCGCTGCTGACGCTGGTGGCGGACATCATCGGCCTGGCCGGCGGCGGCCTACTGTGTCACGCACTGCTCGACATGCCGCTGGTGCAGTACATCAACCGCGCCCAACACGCTATTGCCACCACCACGTTCTGGGTCGGCTTGATCAAGGCGCCGGTATTCGCCTGCCTGATCGCGATCTCCGGCTGCTATTGCGGCATGAGCGTGCGCGGTTCCTCACGCGATCTGGGTCGCCTGACGACGGTCGCGGTGGTGCAGTCGATCTTCTTCGTGATCCTGTTCGATGCAATGTTTGCGGTGCTGTTCATGCAGCTCGACATCTGATGCGCACGCTGCTGGAGGTGCAGGGGGTCGTCAATCGATTCGGTGCGCAGATCGTTCACAACGGCATCGACATGCAGGTCTACGAGGGTGAAGTGTTCGGCATCATCGGCGGCTCGGGCGCCGGCAAGTCGGTGCTGCTGCGTAGCATACTGGGTCTGCGCAAGCCCAATGCCGGAAGCGTACGTTTCCTTGGCCGCGAGCTCGGCGGCATGAACGCGGCGGAAATGCATTCCTTGAAGGCCAGCTACGGCGTGACCTTCCAGCAAGGCGCGCTATTCAGTTCGCTCAGCGTAAGTCAGAACGTGCAGCTGCCGATGCTGGAGCACCTGCAGCTCACAGCGCGCGCGCTCGACCAGCTGGCATTGCTCAGGGTGCAGCTGGTCGGGCTGCCGGTCGAGGCCGCCTCCAAGTACCCATCGCAACTCTCCGGTGGCATGATCAAGCGCGCGGCGCTGGCGCGCGCATTAGCGCTCGACCCATCGCTGCTGTTCCTCGACGAGCCGACCTCCGGCCTGGACCCGATCAGCGCGGCAGCATTCGACGAACTGGTGATATACCTGCGGAGCGAACTGAAGCTTACGGTAGTGATGATCACGCACGATCTGGATACCATCTTTCGCATCTGCAGCCGTGTGGGCGTCATCGTCGACGGCCGCATGATCTGCGATACGCTCGAGGCCATCGTGGACAACCCGCATCCGTGGATACAAGCCTATTTCCACGGCGAGCGCGCGCGGGCGCGCGGGGGTGCGCGTGGAACGTGAAGCGAATTACCTCGCGGTCGGCGGCTTCGTACTGCTGGTGGTGGTGATGGGCGTGCTGTTCGTCTACTGGTACTCGGCCAACAGCGAGCATCGCTTCTATGTGCGCTACGAGATTTATTTCGACGGCAGCGTCAGCGGACTGTCGGAAGGCGGCCAGGTGCGCTACCTGGGCGTAGACGTCGGCCGTGTGATTCACATCCGCATCGATCCACGAGCCGCCAATCGTGTACAGGTGATCGCTGACATCGATGCGACCACGCCGATCTCGGAACGCACCCTGGCGCAGCTGTCGCTGCAGGGCGTCACCGGCCTGCTGTTCATCGATCTGGAGCAGCAACGCCCCGATGACAACGGGCGGCGCATCCTGGCCGCAGTTCCGAGCGAGCGTTACCAGGTGATCCGCTCGTCGCATTCGGACTTCGATCGTTTCCTGAGCAGTCTGCCGACGCTGACCGCACGGTTGGATGAACTGGTGGATCGAGCCACGCGGCTGCTGTCGGAAAAGAACATTGCGGGCGTCGAGCGCCTGGTGGCAAATCTTGACCGGGCTGCCAGCCAGCTGCCGCACACCGCCGGCAATATCGACACGATGGTAGACGAGCTGCGCTCGACCATCAGCGACGCGCACCAGGTATTCGCCGATCTGCACGGCGCCACGCAGACCGCGAGCGTTGACTTCGTCGCCGCGGTACAGAAGCTGCGCGCGACCAGCGATAATCTCGAGCGCGCCACCGGCAGCCTCGATGCCTTTGTCGCCGAAAATCGCGATCAACTCAGCGGCTTCGTACGCGGCGGCCTGCCGCAGATCGAGCTGTTGCTGCGTGACAGCCGGGCGGCGGCACAGGAGATTCGCGACCTGTCGCGCAGTCTGCGCGACAATCCGTCGCAGCTGCTCTACCAGCCGGCGGCCAATGGCGTGGTGATTCCGCGATGAGGTTCGCGCCACGGAGGCAATCGAACATGGGTGGCATCGTAGCCCTGGCGCCATTAACGTTGCTGCTGCTGGCCGGCTGCAGCGGCGGCTTGAAGAGCAACCTGCCGCAATCGCAGGTCTACGTGCTGCGGCCGACGTGGTCGGCGCCGGCGGCGAGCGTGCCGGCGGCATCCGCGCCGGCCGCCGGCACCGTTCAGGTCACGCTGCCGCTGGCAGCCGCGGGGCTCGCGACCGACGGCATCGTGGCGCTGCGCTCCGGCGAGCGGCTCGACTATTACAGCGGCGCGCGTTGGGCCGGGGCCGCACCGGGTATGCTGCAGACGCTGGCGATCGACGCCTTGCGGGGCTCGAACAAGTTTGCGATGGTCGAATCGGACGCCGGACCGTTCGCTTCCGAGTACGTCCTCAGTCTGGAGTTGCGCCACTTCGAGGCTGAATACACCGGCGCTGGCCCGCCGACGGTGCATGTGGCGCTGGTGTGCACTTTAGGCAAGCGCGGCAATCGCGACGTCATCGTCAGCTTCAGCGCCGAGAGCAAGCTGACGGCCGACGCCGACCGCATGCAGGCGGTGGTCGCGGCGTTCGAGCGGGCCACCGGCGACGCGCTGTCGCAGATCGCCGCCAACGTCTCGGTGCCGGTGCCCGCGAAACCTTAAGCATCAGCATCGACCGGCTCGCTGAAGCGAGCCCGCGCCTTAAGGATCTGTGCCATGTGGTCGCGGATCCATTGCATCAGGTTCTCGATCTGTGCGCTCAGCGACCGGCCGAGCTCAGTCAGAGCGTATTCGACGCCCGGTGGGTGAGCGGTCGGGATCACGCGACGCTCGATCAGGCCGTCGCGTTCGAGCGCGCGCAGCCGCAACGTCAGCATACGCTGCGAGATACGCCCTTCGGCGCCGACCGTGCTGACCAGCCGCCGCAGCACGGCGTGCCGGTAGCTGCCGGTGCGCAGCAGATGCAGCAGCAGCGTGCTCCACTTGTCGCCGATGCGCGCGAACACCTCGCGCATCGGCTGATCGCGCTGCACGCCGTCTCTGGCCATCGCGCGCACCAGTGTTTCGAGGGCCGCCATTTCGCTGCTGTGATGGCCTGAGATTTCGTCGTGTGCCAGCACCAGCCGCAGATTACGCAGCACGGTATCGACATCGACCGCGAGCCTGGAATTGTCTGTCTCTATAGTCATGTAGCGAGCCTAGCGGGGAGCTCGCAGGAACACAAAAGTGCCTTCTTTACTCGCTTTCGGCAGGCGCTTAAGGTCTGCCGCTCCTCATCGCATAGAACAACAATTCGGAGCCCAAGCAGAATGAGTAACATTTACGACATCGTGGCCATGGGCGCGGGACACAATGGTCTGGTGGCGGCGGCGTACCTCGCCAAGGCCGGCAAGAAAGTACTGGTGCTCGAACGCAAGGCCTGGCCGGGCGGCGGCGTCGTCACCCGCGAGCTCAATACGCCCGGCTACTGGCACGATGAACATTCCAGCGTGCACATCATGATCCAGGGCAACCCGATGATTCGCGACGACGAGCTCGGGCTGCAGGGAAAATTCGGGCTCAAGTACGCGTACAACATTCCCTACGCGATGATCTTTTCCGACCAGACCACGCTCGTGGCCTATCAGGATCTGGACCGCACCTGCGACGGCATCGCCAGGATTTCGCACAAGGACGCCGAGACCTACCGTCGCTTTGCCCAACGCGCGATCGCCATGTTGCCGATGTTCGGCGCCGGTCTGTATGTGCCGCCGCTGCCGATGGGCGCGTTCTTCGCGATGCTGGATCAGAGCGATGAGGGCCGCGAGGTGCTCGATGCCATGCAGCGCAGCTCGCTGCAGATCGCGAATGACAGTTTCGAGAGCGAGAAGGTCAAGATCTGGCTGCTGCGGCTGGTGAGCGAAAACCTGCAGCTGCCGGATGAGCTGGGAACGGGCTTCGGCATGTTTCTGATGCCCGGCCTGATGCATGGCTTCGGCGTCTCGCAGCCGGTCGGCGGCAGCGGCGAGCTCAGCGAATCACTGGTCCGCTGCATCGAGCACTACGGCGGAGAAGTGCGCTGCAACGCCGAGGTGCGCAAAGTGCTGACGTCGGCGGGCCGCGCGGTGGGGGTGGAACTCAGCAGCGGCGAGCAGTTCAAGGCCAAGGATGCCGTGCTCGGCGCGATTCATCCGCACGTGCTGCGGCGATTCGTCGACGGTGTGCCCGAGCCGGTGTTGCAGCGCGCCGAGCGCGCGACCCTGGCGGCCTTCAGCCTCATGGTGAGCCACTACGACTTGAAGCAGAAGGCGATCTTTTACGCCGGCGAGGAAGTCACTCATGCCATCATGCTGGAATTCATGGCCACCGATAGCCTGAGCGATATGCTCGATGATTTCGATGCATTGCGTAGAGGCCGCATCACCGAGCGCGTGCTCGGTGCCGGCGGCGATGAAAGCATCAATGATCCGAGCCGGGCGCCGCCCGGCCGCGGCATGTTCCATGGCATCACCATGGCGCCCTACAATCTGGAGGATGGAGGGCCGCAACGCTGGGACGAGATTCGTGAGCAGATGGGCGACCGCAGCCTGCGGCATTATCAGAAGTTCGTGAAAAATCTCACCAGCGACAACATCATCCAACGTAGCATCGTCACGCCGCTGGATCACGCGCGCAACATGCCGACCAGTATGATCGGTGGCGACGTGCATGGGGTGGCGCCGTACTTTTACCAGATCGGCGGCCATCGGCCGACGCCGGATCTGGCGCAGTACTCGGTACCGGGCGTCGAGCGTTTGTATCTGGTCGGACCGTTCCTGCATCCTGGCGGCGGCGTATATGGGGCCGGTCGTGCCACGGCGATGAAGGTGATGGACGATCTGCGCATCGACTTCGACAAGGTGGCAAGGGCGAAGGTTAGCTGACTGCGGGCACAATTCTTTGAGCGAGGTGCTTACATTCACGGCCGAGGCATGTGGTTTGTCGTGCTGCTGTCGCTGGCCTCCGCCGGCCAGGCCCAGGGCCTGGGGGGCTCCGTGGGCCTCGCCACCGATGACCTGTTCCGCGGGCTGTCGCAGAACAATGGCCACCTCTCCCCGCAGGTGGATCTGCACGGGATCGCGGGGCCGTGGTTCGGTGGGGTGTCGGCGGAGGAGGTCAGACGGGGAACTAGCAGGGGCGCTGACGCCGAGCTGATCGCCTATGCCGGTTATCTGCATCGCTTCGGCGAGGACTGGACCGGCCGGCTGACCCTGCGCCATTACGACTATCCCGGCAATTCGCAGCGCTCGCGCTACGCCTATGACGAATTAGGCCTGTCGGTCGGGTGGCGTGAGCGCCTGACGCTGACGGCCATCGCCTCGCCGGACACTTACATCAGGGATTACCAGGGGAATTACGGCAGCGGCGCGGCGTTTTGCTACGAATTCGGGGCGCGCCAACCGCTGCCAGCAGGCCTGTCCGCGATCGCCGGCGTGGGTTACTACGATCTGCGGCGCCAGGTGTATACCGGCTATGCGTATTGGAGCGCCGGCCTGGATCGTCGATGGGGTTCCTGGGCGGTCGATCTGCGTTATGTCGGCACCGACGCCACGGCGAAACACCATTTCGAGAACGATGCCGGGGATCGGCTGGTCCTGAGCGCCTTCTGGCTGTTCTAGCGGCGGTAACCCCCGGGAAACCCGGGAATTTAGCCCCTGCCATGCAACCTTTTGCCGGCCTTGCGGCACTTAACTCTGAGGGCCATGCTGCCGCCCGAGGCTCAATCTGATGTCGTCCCCTGCCCTGCCGAAGGCACCGCCCCCGGTGCGCGATGACCGGCTCGATCGCGAGCTGTTGCGCCTGGTTGCGGCGCAGGACAGCCGCGCACTGCAGCACCTGTATATGGAGTACCACCGACGGCTGCTGCAGTTTCTGTCGCGCCTGAGCTCGCAGCGCGATGCGCTGGAAGAGGCGATCAACGATACCTTCTGGATCGTGTGGCGAAAAGCCCCCGAATTTCGCGGCGACTCGCGGGTTTCGACCTGGATCATGGGAATCGCCTGGCGCTGCGCGCTGAAGGCCTTGCGGCGCAACAGTGACGCGCCCGCCGAAGCGCTGGCGATGTCGATGCCTTCCGAGCTGCAGCTGGCGGAATCATTCGCGGTCGAAGAGCGCAGCGAATGGCTCGCACATGGTCTGGCCACGCTGCCGTTCGAGCAGCGCGCGACCCTCGAGCTGGCCTATTTTATTGGACACTCCTGCGAGGAAATTGCCTCGATCATGGAGTGTCCGGTGAACACCGTTAAAGCGCGCATGTTCCAGGCGCGGATCAAACTTCGAAATCTGTTGCCCAAGCTCGGGGGCTTCGCGGATGCGAAACACCTGGGAGGGAGTCAGTTGTGATGAACGATACGTCATCGGCGCACCGGCAGGCCTGGGATCTGATTCCCTGGATCGTCAACGGCAGTGCGCCGGAATCCGAGCGGCTGGCCGTGCAGGGGCATCTTGAGGCCTGCGCGGACTGTCGCCAGGAGCTCGAATTTCAGCGTCAGCTGCAGGCGGTCATGGCG
>DATNNU010000284.1:0-3003 GCA_035601675.1 Steroidobacteraceae bacterium
CGTGAGACGCGCGGTGCCGGCAATCAGCGCCGGCAGGCAGCGATGCAACGTCACTTCGGCTGCCACCGTGACTTTGCGAAACACCTCCAGCGCGGTGTCATCCGGCAGGATCGGCACCGCCTCGCTGTCGACCAGATCGCCGGCGTCGGGCGTGGCGACCATCGCATGCAGCGTGGCGCCGGTTTCGTGCTCGCCGTTCAGCACCGCCCAGTTCACCGGTACCCGGCCGCGATACTTCGGCAGCAGTGAGCCGTGCATGTTGTAGGCGCCACGGGTGGGCAGCGAAAGCAGCTCGGCGCCGAGCATCGATCGATAATAGAAGGAAAACAGGAATTCGGGCTGCAGCGCCCGCACGCGTTCGACCATCTCGGGGAGGTTGGGATTTTCCGGCGTCAGCACCGTGATGCCGTGCCACAGCGCGTGGCGCTCGACGCTGTCGAACCAGATGTTCTCCCCCGGCGAATCGAGGTGCGTGAACACCAACGGCACCTCGACGCCGCGCGCGAGCAGCGTGCGCAGGCAGCGCACTCCGACATCGTGATAGGCAAACACCACCGCCCGCGGCGCCCGGCTCGGGCTCACTGCTGTATCTCGCGACTCACTTCTGATCCTCTCGCCGCTCCAGCACGCTACCGACGATATAGCGTGGCCGGTGGCGCACCTCGTCGTAGATGCGGCCGACGTACTCACCGAGCAGGCCGACGCCGAACAGCGCGACGCCGAGTAGGAAGAACGCGATCGCAAACAGCGTGAATACGCCTTCGGCCTCGGGGCCGACCACGAAACGGCGCACCACCAGGTACAGCACGAACAGCACCGACAGCAGCGCGATCACGATACCGATGCCCGAAAACAGCCGCATCGGCGCGGTCGAAAACCCGGTCATCAGATCGAAGTTCAGCCGCATCAAGCTGAACAGGGAATACTTCGATTTGCCGGCGCCGCGATCCTCGTGCGCCACGCGGATCTCGGTCGGGTTCATCGAGAAGGTATAGGCCAGCGCCGGAACAAAAGTGTTGTATTCCGAGCATTGATTGACCGCGTCGACCACCGCCCGGCCGTAGCCGCGGAACATGCAGCCCTGGTCGGTGATCTTCACGCGCGTGGTGCGCTCGCGGATCGCGTTCACCAGGCGCGAGGCGTAGCGGCGCCAGGCCACGTCCTGGCGCTCGATGCGAATGGTACCGATGTAGTCGTGACCGGCCTCGAGTTCGATCAGCAGACGGCCGATCTCCTCCGGCGGGTTCTGCAGGTCGGCGTCGAGGGTGATCAGGTAGTGGCCGCGGCTGTGCGCGAAACCGGCGAGGATTGCGCGATGCTGGCCGAAATTGCTCGAGAACAGCACCACCCGCGTGACGTCGGGACGCAGTTCGAATTGAGTCTTCAGCAATGCGGCCGACCGGTCGTGGCTGCCATCGTTGACGAACACGATCTCGTAGGCCCGGCCGAGCGCATCCAGCGCCGGATACAGGCGCGCAAACAAGGCCGGCAGCACTTCCTGTTCGTTGTAAACGGGAATGACGACGGTCAGATCGGGTGCGGCCTGGGTCATGCTGTGCGCCGCTAGCGACCCGACACGCTCGCAGCGCTCGGCGCACCGGGCGTGCCCGTGGCCCGCACCCGCCCCGACAACGCGTGCAGCGTGCGCGCCGTCTGCTCGCACACCCGTTCGACGTCCTGATCGCGCATCGCCGGAAACAGCGGCAGCGTGGCGATGCCACGGCCGATATGCTCGGCGATCGGGAAATCGCCGGGTTTGAAGCCCAGCTGCCGATACAGCGTCAGCAGATGAATCGCCGGATAGTGCACCCCGATGCCAATGCCGGCGGCGTGCATCTGCGCGATGAAGGCGCCGCGCTCGACCTGCGCCGGCAACACAATCTGAAACATGTGCCAGTTGCTGTTGGTGAAGTCCTCGATCGGCAGCTCGCAGCCGAGCGAGCGGTCGAAGCACTCGAAATAGCGTCGCGCCAGCGCGTGGCGGCGCGCGGTGAATTCCTCGAGGCGCGCCAGCTGGCCGAGACCCATACGCGCCGCGATGTCGGTCATATTGTGCTTGCCACCGGCAAGCGTCACATCGAGATCGCCGTCGGCAAAGCGCTCCACGCCCTGCAGCCGCCACAGCTCGCAGCGTCGGGCTTCCTCGGCGTCGTTCAGAACCAGGCAGCCGCCCTCGGCCGTAGTGAGGTTCTTGTTCGCGTGAAAGCTGATCGAGACCAGGTCGCCGCTGGCGCCGATGCGCTCGCCCTGCCAGCTTGCTCCCATCGACTGGGCGGCGTCTTCGACGACGCGCAGCCGGTGGGCGCGCGCGATCGCATTCAGGCGGCTGCGATCGACCGGCAGCCCCGCCAGGTCCACCGGCAGCAAAGCGCGGGTCAGCGGCGTGATGGCCGCCTCGAGGAGCGCAAGATCGATGTTGCGGGTCTGCGGATCGACGTCGACGAATACCGGCCGCGCGCCGGCGCGCACGATGACGTTCGCGGTGGCGACCCAGGACAGCGGTGTGGTGATGACCTCATCGCCGGGGCCGACGCCGGCCAGCGCCAGGCCGACCTCGAGCGCACCGGTGGCCGAGCTCAGCGTACGCACCGGACGGCCGCCGAAATATGCCGACAGCCGGACCTCGAACTCCTGTACCTGCGGGCCACTGGTGATCCATCCCGAGCGCAGTACCTCGGCGACTCCGGCGATGGTCTGCTCGTCGATCGAAGGCCGCGTAAACGGCAGGAATTCTTGGCTCACGATAGCACCGTAAGGAATCGCCGCAGCGTCAGCTGCGCGCAACCAGCCAGACACCGACAATGATGACGCCGATGCCGGCCACCCGCGCCGCGCTGACTGCTTCCGAAAACAGCAGCCAGCCGGCCAGCGCACTGACGATGTAGCCGATCGACAGCATCGGGTAGGCGATGCTGACATCGACGCGCGACAGCGCCAAGATCCAGAACACGACGCTGATCGCATAGCAGACCAGGCCAGCGAGGATCGGCGGGTTCAGTGCGA